>CAMPJN010000071.1 GCA_946886875.1 uncultured Pseudomonas sp. | reverse complement strand
CCTCGGTGGCGATAGTGGTCGGAACGGCACCGACCAGCTCGGCCATGCGCGCGATGGTCGGGTTGTAGGAACGGAATTTCAGGCCCTGGAAATCCGCCATCCGGGTCACCGGCTTATTGCTGTACAAACTCTGCGGTGGCCATGGCACGGCATACAGCAGACGCACGCCGTCTTGCAGCAGGCGCTGCTCGATGGCCGGTCGACTGACCTGCCAGAGTCGTTTTGCTTGGTCATAGTCGGTGACCAGAAACGGCAGGCTATCGAGCGCATACAGCGGGTCTTCCTCGCTGAGCACCGACATGAACAGATCGCCGACTTGGATGTCCCCGCGCGCCACCGCGTCTTTCACCTGAGCGCGCTTGAACAGCGTCGAGTTGGGCGAGACGCGAATATCCAACTCGCCCTTGCTCTCGCGTTTGACCTGGCGGGCGAAATCGCGGGCGATACGGGTGATGAAGTTGCTGGTCGGCTGCTCGGCCGACATGTTCCAGTGCTCGGCCGCCTGAGCGGTCGTCACGGCACTGACCAGGGCGGCGAGTACCGCGGGGAACTGCATATAGAGAGAGGGTTTCATTGGCGTGTCCATGAATCGTGGATCAGGGAGCCAGGTCAACAATCTATCCGCAACAACCACGGCGCCCCGCCGATGGAAAGGACACCCCTGGCCGAGATGGTGGACCGGCCAGGGGTGCGCGCAAGGTGTTTGCTGCGCAAACGGGAGCAAACCACAGCTCGACTTTCGGATTTGCCGGGGGTCCTGTCCAACGAGAAAAAACACAGGCCCATGATCGAAAAAGCTTATGCCTCGTGGGTATGACGGACGGATCGCTCAAGGTCGCGATTGCGCCGGCACCATCGACTTTTCCTATCCCCTCCGCTCATTTTTATTAGTTGGACGCCCGCCCCGCGTCACTCAAGAATGCCGCACAGGTCATTCCATAAAACGCGGCCGTCCGTTCGCTATCGCAGTGCTTGCGCTTACCGACGAGACGCCCCGCAAAGAGGAACATCCCCTTGAACAGCCTGCTTCTGAACTGCGATATCGGCGAAAGCTTCGGCGCCTGGCAAATGGGTCTGGATGCCGAAGTCATGCCCTATATCGACTGCGCCAATATCGCCTGTGGCTTCCACGCCTCCGACCCCAGCATCATGCGCAAAACCGTGGCTCTGGCGGTCGAGCATGGCGTGCGCATCGGCGCCCATCCGGGCTACCCCGATCTGGTCGGCTTCGGTCGTCGTTCGATGGATTGCTCGCCCCAGGAAGTCGAGGATCTGCTGCTCTATCAAATCGGCGCCCTGGAGGCCATTTGCCGCAGCCAGGACAGCCGCGTCAGCTACGTCAAACCCCACGGCGCGCTGTACCAGGACATGATGCGCAAGCCGCAGATCCTGCGTGCGGTGATGCGCGCCGTGGCCAGCTATGACCGCAACCTGCCGCTGATGCTGATGACTACCCGAGACAATCGCCAGACCCAAGCCATGGGCGCCGAGTTCGGCCTTACCCTGTGGTTCGAGGCCTTCGCCGACCGCGCCTACGACCCGGCTGGCTTCCTGGTCTCGCGCAACCAACCCGGCGCGGTGCACCACGACCGCGAGCTGATCGTCAATCAAGCGCTCAGCCTGGCCAAGGGCTACGCGCTGTTCGCCAGCGACGGCAGTTCGCTATCCTTGCAGGCCCACACGCTGTGCGTGCATGGCGACAACGCCGAATCCATCGCCGCAGTGCGGCGCATCCGCGAAGCCTTCGACGCCCTGAGGTTGGCATGAGCGCACCCGTCCCGAAACTCGAAGTCGCCGGCATCGACAGCCTGACTCTGCGCCTGTTCGACAGCATCGACGAAAGCAACATGCCCTGGATGCTGGCCGCCAGCCAACGCCTGCGCGCCAGCTTCGGCGATGCGCTGATCGATCTGGTGCCGTCCTACACCACCCTGTTGCTGCATTACGACCTCAAACGCATGGCCGGGATGCGCGTGCGCGAACTGATCGCCGAAGCCTTTACCGACCTGCAACCGGCCAGTGCCGAGGGCGGCCGCTGCCATGAGCTGCCAACCTGGTACGACCGCAGCGTCGGCCCCGAACTGCCGCTGCTGGCGCGCCGCAGCGGGCTCAGCGAAGCCCAGGTAATCGAGCGTCACAGCCGCCATGAGTATCAGGTGTTCGCCATCGGATTCGCTCCCGGCTTCGCCTTTATGGGCCTGGTCGAGGAAGCCCTGGCAGCACCGCGTCTGAGCACTCCACGCAAACGCGTCGCGGCCGGTAGCGTGGGCACCGCCGAGCGCCAGACCGCGATCTACCCGGTGGTTTCGCCGGGCGGCTGGAACCTGCTCGGGCGCAGCCCGGCGAAGCTTTTCGACCGTTCGATCGACGGTTACAGCCTGATGCAACCGGGCGATCGGGTGCGCTTCGTGCCCATCGATCACGCCGAATTCATCCGCCTCGGCGGCGACGACAGCCCCCTGGAGACGCCCCTATGAACCGCGACGCAGGCGGGCTGCGCGTCGAGCGCAGCAGCCCCTTTATCCAACTGCAGGACGCCGGGCGTTTCGGCGTGCGCCATCTTGGCGTCAGCCAAAGCGGCGCCCTGGACTGGATTTCCATGTACTGGGCCAACTGGCTGCTGGGCAATGCCCTGGACGCCGTGGTGGTTGAAATCACTCTGGGCAATTTCGACCTGCGCTGCGAGCAGGACGGTTGCCTGGCGCTGGCCGGGGCCGATCTCGGTGCCACTCTGGACGGCGAGCCCCTGCAGCCCTGGCGCAGTTTCAGCGTGCGCCGCGGCCAGCAGTTGCGTTTCGCCCAGCCACGCCTCGGTGCCCGCGCCTATCTGGCCGCACCAGGCGGTTTCAGCGCTACCGCGGTACTCGGTAGTTGCTCAAGCATGGCCCGCGAGCAGCTGGGCGGCCTAGACGGCGACGGCAAACCCTTGGCGATCGGCAACCGTTTGCAGTGGGCGCAGTCGGTAGCGGCGCCACGGTCCATGGACGTTCGCCTGATTCCCCAGTTAACGCCCTCGCCGCGCCTGGAACTGGTGATGGGCGCGCAGATCGGCGATTTCAGCGGCCAGAGCCTGTTCGATGTGTTCAACAGCACCTGGAAAATCGACACCCGCGCCGACCGCATGGGCATGCGTCTGCTCGGCCCACGCTTGCAGGCACGGCGCTCGACGACCATTTCCGAAGGCATTCCCCTGGGCGCCGTGCAGGTGCCACCGGATGGCCAGCCGATCATCCTGCTTAACGAGCGGCAAACCATCGGCGGCTACCCGCGCCTCGGCGCCCTCACCCCACAGGCCGTGGCCCGCTTGGCGCAATGCCTGCCCGGCGAGGAACTGCAACTGGCGCCGGTGCTGCAGGAGACCGCGCAGGAAAGCCATCTGCGCTTGCTGGAGCAATGGCGACACGGCTAACGGACGCATAGCGCTTGCTGCCACCGACGCCAATGCCAACCGCTGCGCAGCAGGCCCGGGCTCCCCTGGTCCGCTCCCATGCCGCAGATGGCGGGCGTCGCCCCGAACCTCTCCTTGCGGTATGAATGGACGCCAAGCAATGCAAGCACTTCGTCTCCCCCCCAATAGGCTGCGCTGGGTGATGTTCGCCATTCTGGTCATGGCTTACATCATGGCCTTCTTCCAACGCATGGCGCTGGCGGCGGTGGCAACCGATGTGATGAACGACCTGCAGAGCAAGGAAGCGATGATGGGGGTGCTCAGCGCGGCGTATTTTTACCCACATGCGCTGATGCAAATGCCCGCGGGCGTGCTTGCCGATAAATGGGGGGCGAAACGCACCATCGGCACCTTCTTTGTCATTGCTGCGCTCGGCTCGGTACTCTTCGGCTTGGCGGATTCGATGCTCGCCGCGGCGCTTGGCCGGTTTCTCGTCGGCGCGGGAATGGCGATGCTTTTCGTGCCGGCGATGAAGCTATTCTCGCTGTGGTTCAAAGGTAAGGATTTTGCACTGGTAACCGGGTTGTTTATCTCGTCTGGCGGCCTGGGCGCGCTGCTCGCTACAACCCCGTTAGCGGTCGTCACCGAATGGCTGGGCTGGCGCGCCTCCTTCGTTTACGCGGGTATATTCACATTGGCCATAGCGACCCTGGCGTTGATGCTGATTGTCGAAAAGCCGCCGGCGCCAATCGCAACCAAAGCGCCAGAGCCGAATGAACTGCAGGCCAGTACCGCCTGGCACGACCTCCGGTTCCTGTTAAAACAGCCGGCTTTCTGGCCGCTCGCCGCCTGGTTCTTTTTCGGCAACGGTCTGTTCTTCACCTTTGCCGGCTTATGGGGCGGCCCCTATCTGGAAGAAATCCATCATCTGCGCAGGGCGGACGCCGGCAGTGTGCTGGCGATGGTCGCAGTGGGCATCATGCTTGGCGGCATACTACTGAGCGACCTGTCGAATCGGCTGTTCGGCGCCAAGAGAAAGCCACTTATGATTTTCTCCGCCCTGCTCATTCTTCTGCTGTTTGCAACACTGCAGGTATTCGCCACCTCCCTGCCTTTGCCGGCCCTTTACGTGGTCTATCTGTTACTGGGGGTCTTCGGCAACGGCATAGCCGCAATCGGCTTCACCCTGACCAAGGAAAGTTTTCCGCTGCAGCTATCGGGCACGGCCATGGGTCTGGTGAATGTATTTGCCTGGCTGGGGGTGGCAATTCTGCAAGCGGCTACCGGCCTGCTTCTGCAGGGCGATAGCAATGAGAGCCTGCAGCAGCGCTATATGCATCTATTTATCGCCTTACTCGCAATCAGTGCTGTCACCTTGATCGCTGCGGTTCTGCTAAAAGAACGCGGCACCTGCAGGCTTGGGAATGACCGGTGCGGCAGCGATGCAAGCGGAGGTGTTCGCCAAGCGGATTGATCATGGTCAGCCCCGGCACTCAGCGCTGCACGTTGCGAGAAGAACAAGCCGCTCTTTCTAGAACAACGACTTATTGCATTGCCAGGATGCCGAGCGGCGCATAGCCGGCGCCTCGGCAAATGCTTTAAAGTCTAGGCCGTCGTGCGTCCGGCACGACCTGACCCTTTCGGAAAGAGTTCAACGATGGAACACCGCGAATCGCTGGTCGCCCTGCGACATTTTCTTTCTACGCAAATCCTTGGCCAGGAAAAACTCATCGAACGGCTGCTGATCGCCCTGCTCGCCGACGGCCATATGCTGGTCGAGGGCGCCCCCGGCCTGGCCAAGACCAAGGCGATCAAGGAACTGGCCGAAGGCATCGAAGGCGAGTTCCACCGTATCCAGTTCACTCCGGACCTGTTGCCCGCCGATATCACCGGCACTGAAATCTACCGCCCCGAGACCGGCAGCTTCGTATTCCAGCAGGGGCCGATCTTCCACAACCTGGTGCTGGCCGACGAAATCAACCGCGCCCCGGCCAAGGTGCAATCGGCGCTGCTCGAAGCCATGGCCGAGCGCCAGGTCAGCGTTGGCCGCTGCACCTATAACCTGTCGCCGTTGTTTCTGGTGATGGCGACGCAGAACCCGATCGAGCAGGAAGGCACCTACCCGCTGCCGGAAGCCCAGCTCGACCGCTTCCTGATGCATGTGAAGATCGGCTTCCCGGACGCCAACGTCGAACGCAAGATCCTCGCCCAGGCCCGCGGCGAAGCGTTGAATGGCGAGGCCAAGCCCGAACATCGGGTCAGCCAGCAGGCGATCTTCGCCGCGCGCAAGGAAATCCTCGGCTTGTATATGGCCGATGCGGTGGAGGAATATCTGGTACAGCTGGTGATGGCCTCGCGCACCCCGGCCAAGTTCGACCCCGAACTGGCCGAGTGGATCGCCTACGGCGCCAGCCCGCGCGGCTCGATCGCCCTCGATCGCTGCGCCCGTGCCCACGCCTGGCTGGCCGGCCGCGACTTCGTCAGCCCGGAAGATATTCAGGCGGTGCTGTTCGATGTGCTGCGCCATCGCATCATCCTGTCGTTCGAGGCCGAGGCTGCGGGCATCGATCAGGACCGCGTGGTGCAACGCATCCTCGATGTGGTGGCAGTCGCCTGACGCCTATGCACGTTCTCCCTACGCAACCTGGCGTGCGCGTCAATCTCGCCGAATTGATCGAGATGCGTCACCGCGTGCGCGAGGTGCAGCTGTTCTCCACCCCGGCGCGACGCAGTCCGCTGATCGGCCTGCACCATTCTAAGCTGCGCGGGCGCGGTGTGGACTTCGATCAGGTGCGCGTCTATCAGGCCGGCGACGATGTGCGCACCATCGATTGGCGGGTCACCGCGCGCACCCAGGAGCCGCACACCAAGCTGTTCCATGAGGAGCGCGAACGGCCGATCTATATCCTCGTCGAGCAGAGCCAGCGCCTGTTCTTCGGCTCGGGGCTGATGTTCAAATCGGTGCTCGCCGCCCACGCCGCCGCCCTGCTCGGCTGGGCCGCCCTGGGCCATAACGACCGCATCGGCGGGCTGGTGTTCGGCGATCTGGAGCAGCACGAAATCAAGCCACGGCGCAGCAAGCAAAGCCTGCTGCAACTGCTCAATCGCCTGACCCGGGCCAATCAGGCGCTGTCCACCGAGCTGCAGCCGGCCCGCGACAGCTTCGGCCTGGCCCTGCGCCGCGCCCGCGAAGTGCTGCGCCCCGGCAGTTTGGTGATGGTGCTCTGCGACGAGCGCACGCTGAGCGACAGCAGCGAACAACAGCTGATCCTCCTGGCGCGGCATACCGATCTGCTGTTGCTGCCGCTCTCCGATCCCCTCGATCACGCCCTGCCCGCCGCTGGTTTGCTGCGTTTCGCCGAGCGCGGCGCACGTCTGGAACTCGATACCCATAACGCCGACCTGCGCCTGGCCTATCACAGCCAGGGCGAGGCTCGACAGGCGCGCTGGCAGCGTCTGGCGCAAAAGCTCGGCGTGCCGCTGCTACCGCTGAGCACCCAGCGGGAAATGGTCGAGCAGCTGCGCGAACACCTCAACGCCCAGCGCCCCCGGAAAAAATTATGAATCCGCTGGACCAACTGGAACCGCTGATCGCACCGCCACCTATCGCCTGGTGGCCGCCCGCGCCGGGCTGGTGGTTGCTCGCGGCGTTGTTGCCGCTGCTGCTCTGGGGCCTGCTGCGGCTCATTAAACGCCTGCCGAAAAAATCCCGCGAGGTCGCCGGCGAACATCAGCTCGACCCTCTGCGCCTGGCCGCCTTGGCGGAACTCGAACAATTGCCCAAGCCCTACTACGGAGTTCCCGCCGGGCCTTGGCTGCAGCAACTCAATGGCGTGCTCAAACGCCTGTGCCGCGAGCGTTACCCGCAGAGCCACAGCCATGTCCTTAGCAGCCGCGCCTGGCTGGCGTTTCTCGACAGCCGCTGCCCGGCCGCTGGGCTGACCCGCTGGATGATCCTGGTCGAAGGCGCCTACCGCCCGCACTGCACCCTGGACGACAAAGCCATCGACGGGCTCAACCAGGCGGTCGCCATCTGGATACGCAAGCATGTTTGAGTTCACCTGGCCCTGGATCTTTCTGCTGGCGCCGCTGCCCTGGGTATTGCGGCGCTTGCTGCCGGCGGCGGACAGCGGCGAAGCGGCGCTGAAGGTCAGCTTCCTCAGCGAGCTGGAAAGCCTGGCCGGACGCCGCGCCCGGGCCGGCTTGCCGTCCTGGCGCCAGCAGTTGCCGTTTATCCTGCTGTGGCTGTTGCTGCTCAGCGCCGCCGCCCGCCCGGAATGGGTCGGCGAACCGTTGCCGCTGCCCGCCAGCGGCCGCGACCTACTGGTCGCGGTGGATGTGTCAGGTTCGATGAGCTACGTCGACATGCGCTGGAACGATGAGGAAGTGGACCGCCTGACTCTGGTCAAACACCTGCTCGGCGACTTTATCGAAGGCCGCCGCGGTGACCGCGTCGGGTTGATTCTGTTCGGCAGCCAAGCCTATCTGCAGGCCCCGCTGACCTTCGACCGGCGTACCGTGCGCACCTGGCTCGACGAAGCGCTGATCGGCATCGCCGGCAAGAACACCGCGATCGGCGATGCCATCGGCCTGGCGGTCAAGCGCCTGCGCGAGCGTCCGGCGGACAGCCGCGTGCTGGTGTTGGTGACCGATGGCGCCAATACCGGCGGCGAAATCGAACCTATGACCGCCGCACGTCTGGCCGCCGAGGAAGGGGTGAAAATCTACGCCATCGGCATCGGTGCCGACCCGGAGCAAGGCGGCGTGCTCGGCATGTTCGGCCTCAATCCCGGGCTGGACCTGGATGAACCGACCCTACGCGGCATCACCGAACTGACCGGCGGCGAATACTTCCGCGCGCGCGACAGCGATGAGCTGCGCGCCATCGAAGCCACCCTGGACCGCCTCGAACCGGTAGCACAGCAGTCCACTCTGGCGCGCCCGGCACTGGCCCTGTATTGCTGGCCGCTGGGTGCCGCGCTGCTGTTCAGCATGCTGCTGGTCGTCCGCGAGCTCTGGCCACAACTGCAACAGCAGCGCAGCCGCCTGGTCTTAGGTCTCAAGCGGAGGCGGCAATGATCGAAGACACCCTGCAACTGCTCTGGCCACATTGGCTGCGGCCATATTGGTTACTGCTGGTGCCGCTGCTGGGCATGTTGCTGTGGCAGCTCTGGCACCGGGAAAAACGTAGCGGCCGCTGGCAATTGCTGTTGCCCGCCGCCTTCCACGCTGCCCTGCTCAGCGGCGGCAAAGGTCGCAGCAGTCGCCTGCCGTGGGTGGTTCTCGGCCTGGCCTGGCTGCTCGCTATGCTGGCGCTGCTCGGCCCGAGCTGGCAGCGTATCGAGCAACAGAACCTGAAACCCGCCGACCCGCTGGTGGTATTGCTCGAACTGACCCCGCAGATGCTTGCCAGCGATGCATCGCCCAATCGTCTGGAGCAGGCCAAGCGCAAGGTGCTGGATCTGCTGGAAGAACGCCGCGATGCGCAGACCGCCATCGTCGTATTCGCCGGCAGCGCGCACACCCTGGTGCCGCTGTCCGACGACCTGGCCACCAGCCGCAACCTGCTCGAATCGCTCAAGCCCTCGATCATGCCCGAGCCCGGACGACGCGCCGACCTGGCCGTGGTAAAAGCCCTGGCCCTGCTTGAACAGGGCGCCCAAGGCAAAGGCCGCCTGCTGTTGATCGGCAGCGAACTGGATGAACAGGAACGCGTCGGTATTCGCCAGGCCCTGGATGGCCGCAGCGAGCCGTTGTACATCCTTGGTATCGGCAGCGCCGAAGGTGCACCCATTCCCCAGGCCGACGGCAGCTTTATGAAAGACGCCCAGGGCGCGATCATGATCCCGCGGCTCGATCATGCCGGCCTCAAACGCTTCGCCCGGGACATAGGCGCACGTTACCGCCAAGCCAGCCTGGACGATCGCGACCTGCGCGCCTTGGGGCTGTTCGAAGGGCCGCAGCAATTGCACCAGGAGGGCGAACAGATCACCTTGCAAGCCTGGGCCGATCAAGGCCATTGGTTACTCTTGCCGCTGCTGCTCCTGGCCGCCTGCGCCGGCCGCCGCGGTTGGTTGCTGTGCCTGCCGCTGTTGCTGCTGGCCGCGCCGCAAAACAGCTACGCCTTCGAATTCGACGACCTCTGGCTGCGCGCCGACCAACAGGGCCAACGCCTGCTCGAGGCCCAACGCCCCGCCGAGGCGGCCAAGCGCTTCAAAGACCCGCAGCGCCAAGGCCACGCCCTGTATCAGGCCGAAGACTACGCGGCGGCGGCCGAGCGCTTCGCCCAGGGCGACAGCGCTGCCGCGCACTACAACCGCGGCAACGCCCTGGCCCGCAGCAACGAGCTGGAGGCGGCCATCGAAGCCTACGAACAAGCCCTTGAATTGCAGCCGGAGCTGCAGCAGGCACAGACCAACAAGGCGCTGATCGAAGAACTGCTGCGCCAACGCCAGCAGCAACAGAACCAGCAGTCAGCCGACGATAGCCAAGCCGATCAGCAACAAGCGGAAAATCAGCAGCCGGGGCAACAGGGACAACGCGCTCAGCCCGGCGACAAAGGCGAGAATCAGCAGCCTTCGAGCCCGTCGGGCACCGAGAAAAATGAGAAACCACCCACGCCGCAACCCAAGGACGGTGACGGCGAAGGCGAAGAGCAACAAACGCCAACACCCGGCGAACCCAGCGAACCCAGCGACAAGACCGCTGACGAGCAACAGATCGCCAGCGCCGACGAGGCCCTCGACGGCGAGCGGCGTCAGGCTCTGGAACAATGGTTGCGGCAGATTCCCGACGATCCGGGCGAATTGCTGCGACGTAAATTCTGGTACGAACAGCAACAGCGTCAGGAACAGACCCGATGACCCGCCTGCTCTGCACTTTTTTTCTGCTGCTGTTGGCACTGCCGAGCAGCGCCGCAAGCCTCAATTCCAGCGTCGACCGCGCGAGCCTGACCCTCGGCGAGAGCGTCGAGCTGACCCTGGAGTCCGACGACACCACGCTGTTCAACAAACCAGATCTCAGCCCGCTCGACGCGCTGTTCGAGGTGATCGGCACGCGCCAGGTCAATCGCCTGACCACTATGGACGGCGAAGCCCGCGCCACCACCCGCTGGATAGTCACCCTGCAGCCCAAACAGAGCGGCTACGTAATAATTCCGCCGCTGCGCCTGGGCGATATGCAAACCGCGCCCATCACCCTGCATGTGCTGGAAGGCAACGGCAATGCCGCAGCCGGCCAGTTGGCCCCGGTGTTCATCGATGCCAGCCTCGATCAGGAAAGCGTCTATGTCCAGGCTCAGGCCGTGTTGACCCTGCGCATCTATCATTCGGTTTCACTGTACGACGACAGCAGCCTGACCCCGCTGGAAATGACCGACGCGCGCGTCGAATCCCTGGGCAAACCGCGCACCTACGAGAAGGAGATCAATGGCGTACGTCATGGCGTGATCGAATTGCGCTATGCGATTTTCCCGCAACTCAGCGGCGAGTTGAGCATTCCCAGCCAGGTGTTCAGCGCCACCCTGGTCGACCGTTCGCAGAGTAATAACTTCCTGCCCTTCGGCCCGCCGCCGGGCAAAGTGACGCGGGTGAAGTCCCCAGAAATTCCCCTGACCGTCAAAGCCAAACCCGCCAGTTATCCGAGCGATGCGCCATGGCTACCGGCGCGCGCCCTGAGCCTGGCCGAAGCCTGGAACCCTGAACCGGACCACGTCCAGGTCGGCGATTCGCTGACCCGTAGCCTGTTGCTCAAAGTCGACGGTCTCTCCAGCGCGCAATTGCCGCCCTTGCCCGCGACCCGGAGCGCAGGCCTGCGCCGCTATCCGGATCAGCCGCAGCTGGCCAATCAGTCGACCGAACAGGGGTTGATCGGCAGCCGCGAGGAACGCGAAGCCCTGGTACCCAATCGTGAGGGCGAACTCGCTCTCGATGCAGTGGAAGTGGTCTGGTGGAACACCCATGAAGACCGCCTGGAACGCAGCAGCCTGCCGGCCCGCACCCTGAAGGTCGCGGCCAATCCCGAACTGGCGCTGGAAAGCTTGCCCGAGCCGGCGCAAAGCGCTATCTCGATCCAAGGCCAGGCGCTTTGGCCCTGGCAACTGAGCAGCGCGCTGCTCAGCATCACCACCCTGCTCGGCTTCGCCCTGTGGTGGCGTGCCCGTCGCCAACCCGCGGTGCTGCGCGCCGCGCAGACCGGCCCGAGCCCACGCACCCTGCTCGACGATTTGAAACGTGCCTGCCTGGCCAACGATCCCCACGGCACCCGCCAGGCACTCGACGCCTGGGCCCGACAACAACCGGAAACCCTGGCCGACATGGCCGCCCGCTTCGTACCCTTATCCGAGGCGCTCGACGGCCTCAACGGCGCGCTCTACAGCGAAACCGGCCAGCAATGGCAAGGCCAGGACCTGTGGCAGGCGATCCGCACCCTCACCAGCAACGAAGCCAGCGCCAGCCCAACGGCCCAGGAGCAAGGCGCATTGCCGCCGCTGTATCCGCGCTAATACCGCAACCCGTCGGCCTGCCCCATAGATCCTATGTTCACAGCATCATCGTAGGCTTGTCCGCCGTCTCGATTTCATCGGTGGACAAGGCTTCGCCATGTCCACCCTACCGAAGCGCGTTTTTCACCCCGGGCGAGTGCAATCCACCAAGCCCTCGTAGCCCGAACGCAATCCGCGGAAACCTGCGCCTCAACAAAAACCATGCCCCAGTTACCTGCTGCATGCAGCCGTACTCTGTAGGAGCCAGCTTGCTGGCGATATAAGCCCAACCGCATCGTCGGAGCCAGTTGGCTTCTACAGACGCTGTGGCGCTCTTTCGCGCTGCTGATCTTTTTGGACGGCAGTCAGCGCAAATCATGCAACGCCTGACGGCTACATCGCCTCGACAAAGCCCCATAAAAAAACCGCGACCCTAAGGCCGCGGTTTTTTATGACTGCGAATCAGGCTCAGGCCTTATTGCGCAGCTTCTCCGGATTGATCAGGAAGCGTGCCAGTGCAGGCAGCAGCCAGATCGCGCCAATCATGTTCCAGAGGAACATAAAGGTCAGCATCAGACCCATATCGGCCTGGAACTTGATGGCCGAGAAGATCCAGGTCGCCACACCGATGGCCAAGCACACGCCGGTGAAGAGCACTGCTTTACCGGTCGACTTGAGCGTCTCGTAGTAAGCGTCCTGCAGCGACAGACCTTGGCGCAGATAGGTTTCCAGACGGCTGTAGATATAGATGCCGTAGTCGACACCGATACCCACACCCAGGGCGATCACCGGCAAGGTTGCGACCTTCACGCCGATGCCCATGAAGGCCATCAGGGCGTTACCCAGCACCGAGGTCAGCACCAACGGCAAGATCACGCACAGGGTCGCCGCCAAGGAGCGGAACGTCAGCAGACACATGATGCTCACAGCGGCATAGACCGCTATCAGCATGGTGGTCTCGGACGCTGCGATCACCTCGTTGGTGGCCGCTTCGATACCGGCGTTACCCGATGCGAGGACGAACTTCAGGTCGTCGCTGTTGTGTTCCTTGGCGAACTCCTCGGCGACCGCTACGGTGCGCTCCAGGGTTTCCGCTTTGTGGTCGTTGAGGAACACCAGAACCGGCGCCAGCGAGCAGTCGCTGTTGTACAGGCCATCGGCACGAGCAATCGAGTTGTTCAACACGTCCTTGTTGCGCGACAGGGTTTCCCATTTCAGGTTGCCCTCGTTCATCCCTTTGATCACCTGCTTGGACACGGTGACCATGGAAATGGTCGACTGCACGCCCTCGGTGTTCTGCATCTTCCACATCAGCTCGTCCATGGCCGACAGCGTCT
>CAMPJN010000070.1 GCA_946886875.1 uncultured Pseudomonas sp. | reverse complement strand
CCGCCGCTGGGCAAGACCGCATCGAGCGCGGCATGGCCGCTCGGCTGCAGGTTCGCCGGCGCGCCCTGCGGCTGGCCTTTCCAGACCCGGCGCTGCTGTAACAGCGTATCCAGCGCCAGCACGGTCGCGCTCATCGCGGCCACCGCCACACCCGCCCGGAGCAAAGCAGCAGGCATGCAGGCAGAGGAATGGGGATGAAAAGCATGGCGGCGACTTCAAGTTAACTGTATGCGTATACAGTATTTGATCGGTCGAAGTCTGCGCAAGTCAGATTGCTATTAAGGAGATGGGCGGGGCGCCCCGCTGTCTCAGAAGCCCCGGCAGCTATCGCCGAAGGCGCGGATCAAGGCACTGCGGTGCAGGGCGTCGAGCTTTTGCTGCTCGGCCTGGGCGTCGATGGCGGCGTAGAGCTGCTCGCTGCAATTGCCTTGTTGCAATTCCGCCAGCGCCGGGGCGAGGGTTTGCAGCAGCTCCTGATTAAGCAGGTTGAGTTGGGTGCGGATCTCCTCAAGCTCCATCGGTGTCTCGCCATTGCTGGCCTGCGGTGTGGCCAGCAGTTGGTACTGGACCAGCTTGTTGGCTTCCATCTGCCAGCGGAAAAAGGCTTCGACCCGCTCGGGCGACAGATGATGAGTCTGCGCATGGGCGGACAACAGGCTCAGTTGTTCGGCTTCGCGCGCCGCATCCTCGACGGCTTTGCCGGTTTGCGCCTTGCTGGCGGCGACCTGATCGGCCAGCAGCAGGCGCTGGGTACTCAGCTCCACCAGCTTGTCCACGGATGGGGAGGCGGCTTGGGCGGTCAGCGCCAGGCCCAGAGTCAGGGGCAGGGCGCAGCAGAGGGTCGTCAATCGGCTGAAACGGAGCATGAACTGTCCTTGCGAGGGCGAAAGGCGGGGAAACTAACGGACTTGCGCGCGCGTCGGCAAGCCCGTGACATCAGCATTAGTTTTCTTGCTGGTGTTGCAACAGGCGCGGTCTGAACAGGCGGTTGGCGATCAGGGGCGCGGGTTCCGCATCGCTGTCCTCCTGCTCAAGAAATTCGCGAATCGCTTCGGCGGTGCGCCAGGCACTGGTGACCACGAAAAAATGACCTTCGCCTTGCAGAATGTGCAGTTGGGCGTGGCGAATGGCGCTGCGCAGAATATGCGCGTTGTACAAGCGCACCAGGGTGTCGCGTTCGCCGGTGATGATCAGCGTGCGCTGACGCAAGCGGAATAAACGCAGCAGGCTGGTCCAGCCGACCAGCGCGGCGAGCTGGTGGTAATAGGCGCGTGGGTTGACGGTGAGCATGCCGTTGACCACGCCGAAACGCAGCAACGCCTGCACCGAATTGCGCGAGCCGGCCTGCTGGATGCTGCCGGGCTTGCGCGGCTTAACGCTTTTGCGCTTACCGAAGAAGGCCAGGATATCCGCCGGTTTCATCAGCATTGCCGGGCCAGCCGAGGTCGCCGCGAGGATCAGCCGGCGCACCTTGTCCGGGTGCCGTAGGGCGAACTCCTGGGCCAAGGCGCCACCCCAACTCACGCCGAACACATCGACCCGCTCGAGCCCCAGTTGTTCGAGCAACTCGGCGATTAGGTCGGCATGGCGCGGCAGGCGCATGGGCCAGGAGGGCATTTGCGACTTGCCGACGCCGGGCACATCGAAGGTGATGGTCTGGTAGTCCAGCAGCTCATCGCGCAAGGGGTCGAAGGTGCGGATCAAACCGCCCAAGCCGTTGAGCAGAAGCAACGGCGAGCCCTGGCCGCGAATGGAAACGTTCAGCTGCAGCCCTTTGACGGTGAATGTATAGGTCGCCATGGATTCCTTCCCCCTTTTTATCTGCCCGCTGTTTTAGACAGCTTGCGCTGTTTGGGTTGCAAGAAAAGTACGGAATTCCTTTGTTAGCCGGCCGTTTTCACGGGCATAGCCGGGCCCAGCCCAGCGGTTTGCAGCGATCAGCCAAAGAGAAAGTGGCCGGATTGGCTGGGCATTTGCGCGGTGCCGACCATACTGCTGCTGGCGAGGGTCGCAAAACCCTCATGCCCATACGCCATCACCGAGATCGGAAACCTATGCGCGCGTCCCTGTTGCTTCTATTCGCCGGGCTTTTGCAATGCCTGTCGCCTATCGCCCTGGCCGCGGAGGCGGTGAAAGTCGAGACGCTGTTACAGACCAGCCAATCCTGGGACGGCACGCCCTATCAGGCCTATTCCGGCGGGCAGCCCGAACCGACCCTGGTGAAATTCAGCATTCCCGCCCATACCACACTGGCCTGGCATACCCATGCAGTGGTGAATGTCGGTTATGTGCTGAGCGGCGTGCTGTTCGTCGAAAAGCAGAACAGCACCGACAAACTCGTGCTGCAAGCCGGCGATACCCTGGCCGAACTGGTAGGCATCCCCCACCGCGGCTACACCACCGAACAGCCGGTCGAGCTGCTGGTGTTCTATGCCAATAGCCAGGGACTGCCGCTCAGTACCAAGGTGCAGGAGCCCGACAGCGACTAGCCGTGGCACCCGCCTTAGCCCAACCCCCGCTCACGCCAGACCCTGGCCGCGCTGTGATGGAGAATGCCATGGCGCTGTGCCAGGGCCTGGCGGTCTTTGTCGTAGCCGCCGCCGATCAGGCCGACCACGGGGATGTCGCGGCCCAGGCAGTGGTTGAGTACCGCAGTATCGCGGGCGGCGACGCCGGCGTCGGTCAGTTGCAGGTAGCCCAGGGCATCGTCGCGATGGACATCGACGCCGGCGTCGTAGAGGACGATATCCGGTTGGTACAGCGGCAGCAGGTAGTTGAGCGCATCGTCCACCACCTGCAAATAGTCCGCATCGCCCATGCCCATGGGTAGCGGGATGTCCCAGTCGCTTTGCGCCTTGCGCGCGGGGAAGTTCTTCTCGCAATGCAGGGAGACGGTGATCGCCTCCGGGGTGTCGGCCAGCAGGCGGGCGGTGCCGTCGCCCTGATGCACGTCGCAATCGAATATCAGCACGCGCTGGGCTTTGCCGCTTTGCAGCAGGTACTGGCTGATCACCGCCAGGTCGTTGAAGATGCAGAAACCGGCCGGGTGATCGTAATGCGCATGGTGAGTGCCGCCGGCCAGATGACAGGCCAAACCATGTTTGAGAGCCTGTTCGGCGGCTAGCAGCGAACCGCCGACGGCGCGGACGGTACGCCGGGCCAGGGCCTCGCTCCAGGGCAAGCCGAGGCGGCGTTGTTCCTCGTGGGCCAGCTCGCCGCTGCGAAAACGCTCGATATAGGCCGGGCAATGGCTCAAGG
Organism: uncultured Pseudomonas sp.; assembly: GCA_946886875.1. Next base: position 10,002 of record CAMPJN010000070.1, on the reverse strand, counting down.
CGAGAATATCCTCAGGGCAGAGTTCGGGGCGCAGCAGCTCGGCGTCGCGGGTCAGGCCGCTGCCCACCAGGTGGTCGCGCAGCAGGCGGAATTTATCCATGGGGAAACGGTGCGCCGCCGGGAAGGGCGGGCTGTAGTCGTCGTGATAGACCAGCGGCAGGCGCATACACTAGGGCCCTGTAAGTAAACTGAATCGTGCGGCGCCCGAGTATGGCGGTGCTGGCTGGCCCTGCTCAAGCGGAGTGACAATGGCTGAGTTGATCGAATTGCAAAGCGCGCGGCTGCAGTTGCGCGCCTGGCGCGCCGCGGATCTGGAGCCCTTCGCCGCGCTCTGCGCCGACCCGCAGGTGATGCGTTATTTTCCCGCGCCCTACAGCCGCGAAGACGTGGCAGCAATGATCCGGCGCTTTCGCCGGCATTTCGCCGAGCATGGCTTTGGCGTGTGGGCCTTGCAGCGCAAGGACAATGGCGCCTTTATTGGCTTCACCGGTATTGGCCATATCGGCTTCGAGGCGCCTTTCGGCCCCGCGGTGGAGATCGCCTGGCGCCTGAGCTATGAGCATTGGGGTCAGGGCTTTGCCAGCGAAGCGGCGCGTGCGGCCCTGGCCTGCGCCTTCGAGCGGATCGGCCTGGAACAGATAGTCGCTTTCACCGCGCGGGATAACCTGCCGTCGCAACGGGTGATGCAAGCGATTGGCATGCGGCCCGCCCCTGCCGAGGATTTCGACCATCCCCGACTGCCGCCAGGTCATGCTCTGCGCCGGCATGTGCTGTATCGCCTGCGACATAACGAATGGCGGGCCGGGCAATGAATCGGGAGCAGGGCGTGCGCGCCTACCATCAACTCAGCAAACATCAGCCGCAGAACTTTGCCCCCGGGCCGGGTCAGTTGGACTGGGCGACCCAGCCGGCGCCGTTCCGGCGTTATCAGGGCGCGCGACTGATCGAACTTTGGCAGCGCCCGCTGGAACAGTCGCCGGCCTATGACGCGGTGTTCGCCGCGCCCCTCGGAGCCCCGGCGGCGTTGGATCGCGCCAACGTCTCGCAACTGCTGTACGACAGCCTGGCGCTGTCGGCCTGGAAGGAGGCCGGCGGCAGTCGCTGGGCACTGCGGGTCAATCCGTCGTCGGGCAATCTGCACCCGACCGAGGCTTACCTATTGTTGCCGGCGGGCGGCCTGGAAGAGCGCGCCTTGCTCGCCCACTACAGCGCCGATGACCATGTGCTGGAGGTGCGCGCCGAGCTGCCTGTGCCTCTGGCTGCGCAACTGAGCCAGGCGTTACCGGCGGGCGGCTTGCTCCTGGCGCTGTCGAGCATCGCCTGGCGCGAGGCCTGGAAATACGGCGAGCGCGCCTACCGTTATTGCCATCACGACTTGGGCCATGCCCAGGCCGCCGTGGCGATTGCCGCCAGTTGCCTGGGCTGGCAGGTGCATTTGCTGCGCGGCGTGGCCGAGGCGCAGTTGGATGGCATATTCGGCGTGAATCGCGAGGGTTTTCACGAGGCCGAGCATATCGATTGCCTGCTCTGGATAGGCCCGCCGCAAACCGAGGAATTCGCGCTGCCCGACAGCCTGCTCGAAGGTTTGGCGGCATTGCCGTTGAGCGGCGAACCGAATCGTCTGTCGCGCCAGTACCGCGACTGGCCGGAACTGGCGCGCATTCAGCAACTGTGTCGCGCCCTGGCTTTGCCCGGCGAACCCTGGCTGAGTGCCCCGGGGCATTTGCAGGCGGATAATCCCGGTCTGCCGCTGCGGCCGATCCTGCATCGGCGGCGCAGCGCCCAGGCCATGGATGGCAGAAGCGGCATCCATGTCGATCTGCTGCATGCCTGGTTGCACCGGCTGTTGCCGCACAATTCGCCGGTGCCTTTGGCGCTAAGCGGCGAGCCGGCGCAGGTCGACTTGCTGCTGTTCGTCCACCGCGTGCAGGGGCTGGAACCTGGGTTGTACTGGCTGGCGCGCTGCGATGGTCAGGTGCAGAGCGGGCTGCGCGAGGATTTTCTCTGGCAGCGAGCGCATGCTCAGCTGCCGCTGTATCGCCTGTTGCAAGGCGATGCCCGTGGCCTGGCGGAATTTCTCTCCTGCGGCCAGGACATCGCCAGCGACGGTTGTCTGGCCGTGGCCATGCTTAGTCGCTTCGATAGCGCGTTGCAGGATGGCGCCTGGCGTTACCCGCGGCTGTATTGGGAATGCGGGCAGATCGGCCAATTGTTGTACCTGGAAGCCGAAGCAGCGGGGTTGTCGGCCACCGGCATCGGCTGTTATTTCGACGATTCCGTGCATGAATTGCTCGGCGTTGCCGACAGCCGCTGGCAAAGCCTTTACCATTTCACCCTTGGCCGTGCGGTATGGGATGAGCGTTTGTCTTCCCTGCCGGCCTATCCCGAATTACGTTTGCCGCGAAACCTCGCGGTACGAGGAGATGCTCAATGAGTCAGGTACTGGATCAACTGGTTGCCTTGCTGACCCTGGAAACCATCGAGGAGAACCTGTTCCGCGGTGTCAGCCAGGATCTGGGCTTTCGCCAGTTGTTCGGCGGCCAGGTGTTGGGTCAGTGCGTCTCGGCGGCCAGCCAGACGATCGATCCGGAGCGCCATGTGCACTCGATGCACGGTTATTTCCTGCGCCCCGGCGATGCCGGTCTGCCGGTGGTCTATCAGGTCGACCGGGTGCGCGATGGCGGCAGCTTCAGCACCCGACGGGTAACGGCGATCCAGAAGGGTAAGCCGATCTTCACCTGCAGCGCCTCCTTCCAGGTCGACGAAGAAGGTTTCCATCACCAGAACAGCATGCCCGAAGTGCCGGGGCCGGAAGAACTGAAGTCGGAAACCGAGTTGGCGCGCATGGTCGAGGCGATGATTCCCGAGCGCATGCGCGAGCGCGCGACCAGCGAAAAACCCATCGAAATCCGCCCGGTGACGCGGATCAACCCCTTCGCCCCCGAGCCGTGCGAGCCGGTGAAATATGTCTGGTTCCGCGCCGCCGGCGAGCTGCCGGACGAGCCGCAACTGCACAAACTGCTGCTCGCCTACGCCAGCGACTTCAACCTGCTGACCACCTCGATGCAGCCCCATGGCGTGTCGGTGTTCCAGAAGTTCATGCAGGTCGCCAGCCTCGACCACTCGTTGTGGTTCCACGCCAATCTGCGTATGGACGACTGGCTGCTCTACGCCATGGACAGCCCCTGGGCCGGCAATGCCCGCGGCTTCTCCCGCGGCAGCATCTTCAACCGCCAGGGCCAGTTGGTCGCCTCGGTGGCCCAGGAAGGCCTGACCCGAATCCGTGAGGATTGGAAGTGAAACTGCACGGCGCACGCCATTGGGTGTTCGATATGGACGGCACCCTGACCCTGGCGGTACATGACTTCGAGGCGATCAAGCGGGCGCTGGAAATTCCACCGAGCGACGACATCCTCCAGCACCTCGCCGCCTTGCCCGTCGAAGTGGCCGCGGCCAAGCACGCCTGGCTACTGGAGCATGAACGCGAACTGGCGGTGGCCGCGCAAGCGGCAAGCGGCGCCGTGGATTTGGTGCGTGAGCTGCATGGGCGCGGTTGCCGGCTCGGCATCCTCACCCGTAACGCCCGTGAACTGGCGCTGGTGACCCTGCAGGCCATCGGCCTGGGCGACTGCTTCGCCAGCGATGACATTCTCGGTCGCGACGAGGCGCCGCCCAAGCCGCACCCCGGTGGTCTGTTGCACCTGGCCGAACGCTGGCAGGTGGCGCCGAGCGAACTGGTGATGGTCGGCGATTATCGCTACGACCTCGAATGCGCGCGAGCGGCAGGCGCCTACAGCGTGCTGGTCAACCTCGCGGCGAACCCCTGGCCGGAGTTGACCGATCACTTCGCCGAGGATTGTCTGGCGCTGCAGCGCAGCGTGCAGGCAACCGGATACTCGCCCATTTCCTGACCGGTGTCAGTGCGCTGCGGCGGTCAGCGCCCACACTGCAGAGACGGCACTTTCGCTCTGGAGAAATCGTATGACCGCTTTCGACCCCCATGCTGCGCTCTATCACCTGCTCAACGAGTACAGCGCCCGCGCCCATGCGATCCGTCAGGATCTGGCGCGCAGCCACTCGGCGGACTTCGCCGAGCAAGCCCAGCAGCGGCAGAACGATGAAGTGCTGGAAGCCTTGCTGGCGGAAGCCGAAGAGGGCTTGCGCCAGGTCGGCCTGGCCAAATTGCGTCTGGCCGAAGGCAATTACGGCATCTGCTTGAAATGTGGCGAGCCGATCGAGCCGGCGCGTTTACAAGCAATGCCCGCGGCCACGCACTGCCTGGCTTGCGCCGATGCCTGAGCCCGCGGCTGGAGACCGGGGGCGCTGAACCTATGGGGCGCACTGGGCGCGGCTAAACTCTTGAGATCATGTATACGGCTTGTGGATGCCGGCCGATGCGGCCATGATTTCTCCAGCCCCGTTTGCCCCCCGTTTTAAGGATTACCAATGCCCGACTCCGTTGCTGCCCACCTGCGGTTGGCACCCGAAGCCTTAACCCGTCCTTTTTCCCCCGACCAGTTCAACTTCGTCAGCACCGACGATCTGGAGCCCTTTCGTGGCGTGCTCGGTCAGGAACGAGCGGTCGAAGCGCTGCAGTTCGGCGTGGCCATGCCGCGTCCCGGTTACAACGTATTTGTCATGGGCGAGCCGGGCACCGGTCGCTTCTCATTCGTCAAACGCTACCTCAAGGCCGAAGCCAAGCGCCTGGAAACCCCGGCGGACCAGGTGTACGTCAACCACTTCGACGAGCCGCGCGAACCTCGCGCGCTGGAGCTGCCGGCCGGTACCGCCGGTGAGTTCATCGCCGATATCAACGGCCTGGTCGACAACCTGCTGGCGACTTTCCCGGCGGTGTTCGAGCACCCTTCGTTCCAGCAGAAGAAGAACGCCATCGACCGCGCATTCAACAAGCGCTACGACCAGGCGTTGGATGTGATCGAGCGGCTGTCCCTGGAAAAGAACGTGGCGCTGTACCGCGACAGCACCAATATCGCCTTCACCCCGATGCTCGATGGCAAAGCCCTGGACGAGGCCGAGTTCGCCCAGTTGCCGGAAGCCGACCGCGAGCGCTTCCACCTCGACATCGCCGCCCTGGAAGAACGCCTCAACGAGGAACTCGCCAGCCTGCCGCAATGGAAGCGCGAATCGAGCAACCAACTGCGTCAGCTCAACGAAGAAACTATTACCGTAGCGTTGCAACCGTTGTTGGCGCCGCTGTCGGCGAAGTACGCGGAGAACGCCGAGGTCTGCGCTTATCTGCAGGCGGTGCAGGTCAATCTGCTGAAAACCGTGGTCGATCAGCTGGTCGAGGTCGAGAAGGCCGATGCGCAGACGCGCAAGCTGCTGGAAGAACAGTACTGCCCGTCCCTGGTGGTCGGCCATCACGCCCAGGGTGGCGCGCCGGTGGTGTTCGAGCCACACCCGACTTACGACAATCTGTTCGGCCGGATCGAATACAACGCCGACCAGGGCGCGCTCTATACCAGCTACCGGCAATTGCGCCCCGGCGCCTTGCACCGCGCCAACGGCGGTTTTCTGATCCTCGAAGCGGAGAAGATGCTCGGCGAGCCCTTCGTCTGGGACGCGCTCAAGCGCGCCCTGCATTCGCGCCAGTTGAAGATGGAATCGCCGCTCGGCGAGCTGGGCCGCATCGCCACCGTGACCCTCAACCCGCAGGTGATCCCGCTGCAGGTCAAGGTCATCATCATAGGTGCGCGCCAGCTGTACTACGCCCTGCAGGACCATGATCCGGACTTCCAGGAGATGTTCCGCGTGCTGGTCGACTTCGACGAAGACATTCCCCTCGGCGACGAGAGTCTGGAACAGTTCGCCCAATTGATGAAAACCCGCACCATGGAAGAAGGCATGGCGCCGCTCACCGCCGCCGCGGTGGCGCGTCTGGCGACTTTCAGTGCGCGCCTGGCCGAACACCAGGGGCGCTTGTCGGCGCGGATCGGCGATCTGTTCCAACTGGTCAGCGAGGCCGATTTCATCCGCCAGTTGGCCAATGAGACGGTCACCGACGTCGGCCATATCGAGCGCGCGCTCAAGGCCAAGGCCACCCGCACCGGCCGGGTCTCGGCGCGGATCATCGATGACATGCTGGCCGGCATCATCCTGATCGACACCACCGGCGCCGCCGTGGGCAAGTGCAACGGTCTGACCGTGCTGGAAGTCGGCGACTCGGCCTTCGGTGTGCCGGCGCGGATTTCCGCCACCGTCTATCCGGGCGGCAGCGGCATCGTCGACATCGAGCGTGAGGTCAACCTCGGCCAGCCGATCCACTCCAAGGGCGTGATGATCCTCACCGGCTACCTGGGCAGCCGTTATGCCCAGGAATTCCCCCTGGAGATTTCCGCAAGCATCGCCCTGGAGCAGTCCTACGGCTATGTCGACGGCGACAGCGCTTCGCTCGGCGAGGTCTGTACCCTGATCTCGGCCTTGTCGCGCACACCGCTCAAGCAGTGCTTCGCCATCACCGGCTCGATCAACCAGTTCGGCGAGGTGCAGGCGGTCGGCGGGGTCAACGAGAAGATTGAAGGCTTCTTCCGCCTCTGCGAGGCACGCGGCCTGACTGGCGAGCAGGGCGCGATCATCCCGCACTCCAACGTTTCCACCCTCATGCTTGATGAACGGGTACTGCAGGCGGTGCGCGCCGGACAGTTCCATATCTATGCCGTGCGTCAGGTCGACGAAGCGCTGAGCCTGCTGGTCGGCGAAGAGGTCGGTAGCCCGAACGACAAGGGCCAGTTCCCGGCCGGCAGCGTCAATGCGCGGGTGGTCGAGCGGCTGCGCGAAATCGCCGAGATGGGCATGGCCGAGGAGGACAAGGGCGAGGCGAAGATCGAAGAAGCCATGGTGGCGGTCGCCGCGAAAAAACCACGGGCGAAGAAGCCGGCGGCCTGAGCGCTTATGTCAGCGGTCGCTCGGTGGTTGGTCAGTCATCGAGCTAAACCCTGATGGCAGCGTGCCGCGCGGGCCGACACTACTTTCCCAGGTATAATCCACACAGTTATCCACAGTTTGCGGGGATAACTGTTGACTTCCCTGGGTCGCCCTCTCGGGTGTAGGCTGAGGACAGGTTCCTTCGAGGGTCGCCGCTATGTCGCGCAGCCTTTGCCTTACCCGCCACTGCTTGGGCCTGGTGACTCGTATCGAGTGTGCCGTGCTGCCGTTGGCAGGCGAGAAAGGCCTCTGGACGCTGATCTGCGCGGCGGGTATGTCGGGCGCTCAACCTTCGACGATCAAGGCACAAGGCCCGTTCTATGGGCCTTTGGTTGCGGAAGGGGTACTTGTCGCGATCACCGAAAGCCTGGCGGCCCAAGGCTATGAGATGTGCGACGAGCTGCCGATCTGGCGCTTGCATATCCAGGCGGAATTACGCCGCTTGAACGGCACGCGTTGCCGCAATCTCGGCGATTATCAATTCAAGCCAGAAAATTGATGGCCTGCTGAACAGCATTTAACCATCCTGCACGGATACCACTGTTTCGCGCTTTATAGCGATCAATCCTAAGTCTGTTCACAAGGTTATCCACAATTCGCGGGGATAACCGTCCTGGCGTTTGTCGCAACAATACCGGGGTTGTCTGCAAGAAGATGCTGGGTATACTCGCCGGCTGTTTTAGTCCTCAGTGAGCCCCCTATGGAACGCTTTATCGAAAACGCGATGTATGCATCTCGTTGGCTGCTGGCACCTATCTATTTTGGCCTGTCGTTAGGACTGTTGGCGCTGGTGCTGAAGTTCTTCCAAGAAGTTATTCATGTTATCCCCAGCGTATTCGCGATGGCCGAGGCCGACCTGATTCTGGTGATCCTGTCGTTGATCGACATGGCCCTGGTTGGCGGTTTGCTGGTGATGGTGATGATCTCCGGCTACGAGAACTTCGTCTCGCAACTGGATATCGACGACAGCAAGGAAAAGCTCAGCTGGCTGGGCAAGATGGACTCCGGCTCGCTAAAGATGAAGGTCGCGGCCTCCATAGTGGCGATTTCCTCGATTCACCTGCTCAAAGTGTTTATGGATGCCAAGAACATCCCTGACAATAAGCTGGATTACTACGTAATTATCCATATGACGTTTGTGGTCTCGGCTTTCGCCATGGGTTATCTGGACAAGCTGACCAAGCACGACCACTGATCACCTCCACGCCTGACCAACCGCCCGGCCGTTGCAAGACGCCCGGGCGGCTGTCCTTCTTGCTAGCGAGATGAGGGCGGTTAGAGCGGCTCGCCATCATTGTGCTAGGCTGACGGCCCTTTTTTATGGCCTGCCATCCCTGGCGGCCTCCCTACGGGCCGTCGCTACGCGACGTTAAAAATGGCTCCAGGCCATTTTTTCGCCCCCCAACGGAGCAATGCTATGTCCGAACTCGATCTCTCGACCGACCCAACCCGCGTCAGTTACGGCATCGGTCGTCAACTTGGCGGCCAATTGCGCGACAACCCGCCACCGGGCGTCAGCCTGGACGCCATTCTCGCCGGTGTTTCCGATGCCTTTCTCGGTCAGCCGAGCCGCGTCAGCGAAGCCGAGATGACCGCCAGCTTCAAGGTTATCCGCGATGTCATGCAGGCCGAAGCCCAAGCCAAGGCTGAAGCAGCTGCCGGCGCCGGCTTGGCCTTCCTGGCCGAGAACGCCAAGCGTGACGGCGTCACCGTATTGGCCTCCGGCCTGCAGTACGAAGTGCTGAACACTGGCGACGGCGCTCAGCCATCCCGCGACGACACCGTGCGTACCCACTACCACGGCACCCTGATCGACGGCACCGTATTCGACAGCTCCTACGAGCGCGGCCAGCCGGCCGAGTTCCCGGTTGGCGGCGTGATCGCAGGCTGGACCGAAGCCCTGCAACTGATGAAGGCCGGCAGCAAATGGCGTCTGTACGTGCCTAGCGAACTGGCCTATGGCGAGCAAGGCGTGGGCAGCATCCCGCCGCACAGCGTGCTGGTGTTCGACGTCGAGCTGCTGGAAGTTCTCTAAGACGTCTTAGGGTCAGCCGCGATCACCTTGTAGCCCGGACGCAACCGGGGCATCGGTAGAAGTCATAAACCGATCCCCGGATTGCGTCCGGTTGCGAGCGTCGAGTGTTGGAAATGTCTTCACGGGCGCAATGCCCGGGCATAGCAGAATAGAAACAGGTTGCGCACCAACTCCTTGAGCACCAGCGGTTCGCTGGAATTTAGCTCGTGCAGATCCAGGTCACCCATATCGCGCAGCTCATCCAGGGCTTGCTCTTCGAGCACTGCACAGACCTCGCCGGTGTTGCGGTTGAGAATGCGCAGGTAGGGTTGTGGCCGATCAAGCCAGGCATCGATCAAATAGGTCATGACTCATCTCCTTGCCAAGTGATTAGATGAGAATAATTCCTATTTAATTTATAGCAAGGATTAATTGCCTTCCATTGATCGGCTGGCGCACACGTAGCCAACAAAAAGCCCGTCACGGGGACGGGCTTGGGCATGACCGGAATCGTCAGTGCGTGCGTGCGACGGCGAAGTGGCTCAGTTCGATCAGAGCATCGCGGTATTCGCTGGCGGGCAGGGCGTCGAGGCAGGCTATCGCTCGCTCGGCATAGTCGCGGGCTTGCTGGGCGGTGTAGTCCAGCGCGCCGGCGGCTTCCACCGCGTTGCGGATGCTTTCCAGGTCTTCCAGGCCACCTTTCTGGATTGCCTGGCGAACCAGTGCGGCCTGCTCCGGGGTGCCTTCGCGCATCGTATAGATCAGCGGCAGGGTGGGTTTGCCCTCGGCCAGATCGTCGCCGACGTTCTTGCCCAGGGTGCTGGCGTCGCCGCGGTAGTCGAGCAGGTCGTCGACCAATTGAAAGGCCACGCCCAAGTGGTCGCCGAATACGCGCAAAGCTTCGGTCTGCTCCGCCGTTGCGCCGGCCAGGGCTGCGGCGCTGTGGGTCGATGCCTCGAAGAGCATCGCGGTCTTGCCGCGAATAACCTCCATATAGGTCTCTTCCGTGGTGCTGGCGTCGCGAATCTTCGACAGTTGCAGCA
>CAMPJN010000069.1 GCA_946886875.1 uncultured Pseudomonas sp. | reverse complement strand
CTTACCTAGGGCCTTCTCGATAAATTCTCTATAGGCGAGCAGCTCTACCGGCTCGCTATTGCCGATGTTATAGACACGCCAAGGCGCCTTGCTACTGGCCGGATCCGGTTGCAGGCCTGACCACTCGGCATTGCGCTCGGCGACACGATCCAGGCAACGCACCACGCCTTCGACTATGTCGTCGATATAGGTAAAGTCTCGACGGTGCTTGCCATGGTTGAACACCTTTAGCGGCGTGCTTTCAAGAATCGCACGGACAAACAGAAACGGCGACATATCTGGCCGGCCCCAAGGTCCGTAAACGGTGAAGAAACGCAGTCCGGTGGTCGGCAGGCCATACAGGTGACTGTAGGAGTGCGCCATCAGCTCATTGGCCTTCTTGGTAGCCGCGTATAGAGACACTGGGTGATCGACATTGTCATGGGCGCTGAACGGCATCGTTTCGTTGGCACCGTATACCGAGCTGGAGGACGCATAGACCAAGTGTTCGACAGCCGCTTGACGGCAACCCTCAAGCACATTGAGGAAGCCCAGCAGATTGCTATCCGCATAGGCATGCGGGTTTTCAATGGAATAACGCACCCCCGCCTGGGCTGCCAAATGCACGACCCGGTTGAAGCCTTCGCTGGCGAACAGGGCCGTCATGGCTTCGCGGTCGGCGATGTCCATGCGAACGAAGCGGAACCGCGCCTGCGGCTCAAGCTCTGCCAACCGAGCGTACTTGAGTTCGACTTCGTAATACTCATTGAGGTTATCGATACCGACAACCTCGTCTCCGCGCTCGAGTAAATAGCGGCAGACATGGAAGCCGATAAAACCAGCAGCTCCCGTTACCAGGACTTTCATAGCATCAACCTACGATCAGAGAACGGGTTGCAGCGAATCGGCACGACCGATCGCGTAGTACATCAGGCCGGCCGCCTTGACTGTTTGCGGATCGAACAGGTTACGTCCATCCACCAGCACCGGGCTTGCCAGCTGGTCCTTGAGCCAACTGAAGTCGACGGTGCGGAACTGCTTCCACTCGGTACAAATCACCAAGGCGTCAGCGCCCTGCAGGGCGGCTTCGCGGCTGTTAACCAGGCTCAGGTCGCTTCGCTCACCATAGATGCGCGCGGTTTCCTTCATCGCCTCGGGGTCGAACGCCTGCACTTTGGCACCTGCGGTCCAAAGCGACTCCATCAGCTCACGACTAGGCGCCTCACGCATATCGTCAGTGTTGGGCTTGAACGCAAGCCCCCACAAGGCAATGGTTTTGCCTTCCAGCTGGCCATCAAAAGCGCTATTCAACTTGCTGAACAATACCGTCTTCTGTCGGTCATTAACCGCTTCCACGGCATTGAGTAACGCAGCTTCATAGCCGATCTGCTGCGCCGTACGCGCCAGGGCCTGCACGTCTTTGGGAAAACAGGAGCCACCGTAACCACACCCTGGGTAGATAAAGTGGAAGCCGATACGCGGATCGGAACCAATTCCCAAGCGCACCTGCTCGATATCGGCGCCCAGGCGTTCGGCCAGTTGTGCCATTTCGTTCATAAAACTGATTTTTGTCGCGAGCATTGCATTGGCTGCGTACTTGGTCAGCTCGGCTGAGCGCACGTCCATGAAAATCAGCTTGTCATGGTTACGGCTGTAGGGGGCATAGCACTCACGTATACGCGTGCGCACGGCTTCGGAATCAGTACCCACGACAATGCGCGCGCCCTTGGTGAAGTCCTCAATGGCCGCACCTTCTTTGAGAAACTCGGGATTGGAACAAACATCGAACGGCAAAGACTGGCCACGCTGCTCCAGTATCTGCCCGATCGTAGCCTTGACCTTGTCGGCGGTGCCCACCGGCACTGTGGATTTATCGACCACTACCTTATAACCAGTCATATGGGTTGCGATAGTCGTGGCCACGGCAAGCACATATTTTAGATCAGCCGAACCATCCTCATCCGGTGGAGTTCCCACAGCAATAAACTGCACCTCGCCGAAGGCTACGCCCGTTGCGGCATCGGTGGTGAAATGCAACCGGCCTTCGGCGTGGTTACGGGTAACCATCGAATCCAGGCCTGGCTCGTAAATTGGCAAAATGCCTTGTTTGAGCCCTTCGATCTTGGCCTGGTCAACATCGACGCACATAACCTGATGGCCGACATCGGCCAGGCAAGCGCCAGTGACCAGCCCGACGTAGCCAGTGCCAAAAACGGTGATCTTCATGCTTAAATTCCTGAAACAATCAATAAGGAGGAGAACGCAACCAATCCCATATGGGAGTCAGTCCATGATTCCGAGCTTCTTTGCCCATCCGGGGTAACAGTGCCGCACGAAACCTCTGAATGCGTAGTTGGCAAAAAACCACAGTGCCGCTGGAAGTGGTAGACGTTCCACTTGGCGATATACACGCCACGTGTAAAGCGCGGCGTTGCGTTTGTTCGAAGAGATGGAATCGGCCCGAACGTTATAGCGAACCAGCACCTGCTGGATGCCGCGACCATGGGGCGTTTTCTTGAGCAAAGCCAGCCACAGGCCGAAGTCCTGACGCATCCGTACCAGCGGCATCAAGACCTTGCCGAAATAGTGGCTATCGTACATAGCGGTCGAGCAACCGACCACCGAAGTCTTGAGCATAGAGTGATAGGTGGTGCGTTGCGGAACGCCAACGACTGCGACCTGCTCCCCTGTTTCCAGCACTTTCTCGTAAGCGGTGAACGTGAACGATGACCCGGTCTGCTCCATGAACCGCAGCTGAACCTCGAGCTTTTCCGGCAGCCAGTGGTCGTCGCAATCGAGAAATGCAATGTAGCGCCCTCGGGCTGCCTCGATGGCAGTGTTGCGCGCCACGGCCGCCCCCTGGTTCTGCGCCAGCACGGTCAGCCGAACCCGCGATTCGTGCTGGTAGTGCGCACGGATCTGCTCGACCGTGTCGTCGCGGGAGGCGTCATCGACGATCAGCAATTCCCAGTCGGTGAAGGTCTGGGCAACGACACTGGCAATGGACGCCAGGATAAATCGCGCCGCATTATAGGACGGCATGATGATGGAAACCGTCGGCTCATTCATGAGTTTCGTTACCCTCGTCCTGCCATAGCGCCAAATACTTCTTTGCTGAAACCTCTACGTCGAAACTGTTGCGCACTTTGGCCACAGCCGCTCTGCCCATCGACATGGCGTCGTCGCGCAGGGCGATGAGCACGGTCTGGGCGATTCGCGCCTCGCTGCCTACATCGAGAATGAACCCTGAGCGTCCATCCTCAAGCAATTCATCTATCCCTGGCGAGTCACTGCTAATGCAGACGCAGCCAGCGGCCATGCCCTCCTTGACGGCATTGGGCAAGCGCTCGCCCAGTTTGGTCGACAACAGCACGAAGACCCGACTGCTGGCCAGTTGTTCACGCACTTGCTGCTCGTCGAGCCAGCCCAGAAAACTAACGGCATTTTCCAGGCCCAGCGAGCGTGTCAACTGCTGCAGTGCAGTCAGCTCGGGGCCTGTGCCAGCAATCGCCAGACGGGCCTCCGGGCAGGATGCATGTACCTGGGCGAAAACCCGGATCACCCGATCGAAGCCTTTGTCAGCGATCAGCCGGCCAGCCGTGAATATCTGCGCGCGCCGCTCGGCAAAGCCGACGTAGGCGTCGACTGGATAAGGCTGCAGGTCAATGCCCCGGTGTATCACCCGCGGCTGCGCGCTCCTGCCCAGAAATGACTGGATATCGGCCACATTGACCTGCGCATGAGTGAACAGCAGGTCGCTAGTGGCATGCGCCCACCGGGAAACCGGTAGTTTCATCTCGAGGTCATACGCGCCAAGAAACATGGACAAACGGCCGCGCGGCAAATGCCCCTCGACCAGCAGGGTAACCAGCGATGGATAGTGTCCCCAGAACAAATGCACGACATCCGGCTGACTGGCGATGATCCGCTTGGCGACGTGTGCAGCCGCTGGTAGCAAGCAAATGCATTTCAAACGATCGACCAGGCGCCAATGCCGGCTGAACAGGAGCCGGAAGAACAGGCCGATCAGCTGGCCCGGAGCGGGAAAGCCCAGCAGCGCCTTCACATTCGAAGCCATCGACTTGAGCTTATCTAGTGCGCCGTCGGTGCGAGGGTTGAGCTGATGGATTTCGACGCTGTGCCCAAGGCGCTGCAGCGCTTTGACATCGCGCTGGGCGAAGGTTTCCGATGCGACAGGATAGGTCATGAAAACCGTGGCCACCCGCAAAACGGGTGGGGTCCGCTCAGTCATCGGTTCCCACCCCCGAGTATCAGAGCCTGGTACTGATCAGTGACCACGTCAACGTCATAGCGGTTGTCACTCAGCCCCTTGGCCCCGGCTCGCCCTTCGAGGGAGTCCAGGATCGCCGCGGCCATGGCCTGCACATCACCCACCTCGACCAAAGCGCCAAGACGCCCGTTCTCGAGAATTTCTTCCGGGCCACTGGGACAGCGCGTGGCGACCACCGGTGTTTCGCAAGCCATGGCCTGGATCAGCACGTTCGGCAAACCTTCTAGCCTCGACGACAAGACAAAGACCGATGCGTTTCGCATGTGAGCAAATGGATTTTCGACGAAGCCCGGCAGCCAGACACTGTCGGAGACGCCCAGCCGTTGGGCTTGCACCTGCAATGCGTCGCGCTCAGGCCCTTCACCGAGAATGATCAGCCGCGACGGTCGCACCCGGTTGACCAAGGTGAAGGCTTCCAGCAACGTCGAAAAATCCTTCGCCGGCACCAGTCGACCTACCCCCAACAGAACCGGCAGACCATCCTCCCAGGGCCATGCAGGCGAGACTGGTAGGTGATACCTGGAACGCAGAGTCTCCTCGACGACCGGGTTCAGAATTACTTGTTTTTCAACCCTAGCAGGTAAGCGCAAGACCCGAACCATCTGATCTAGGACACCTTGTGATACAGCCACCAATGCATCTGCGCGGCGATAGGCCCAACCGACCATTTTCATCAGCACGTAATGCTTGATCGAGATGTTTCTGCCGCCGGCTCCCAGAGTATTGGCTTCACGCAGGAGTAAGCGCGTTTTGCGACCATCGAGCGTAATCGCCAAGGAAGCCACTACATTGCTGTGCATCAGGGAAGACATCAGCGCATGGGGCCGAGCCCTACGCAGGTACAGCAGCAGAGGAATGACGGCCGTAATAACTCGACGAGTGTGCAGATCGATGATATTGACCCTCTCATCCAAGTCCTTGAGGTAAGGGCCACTACGCGAGCACAGGACGAAATCGACCGAATGCCCCCGGCACGCCAGACTGTTGGCAAGTGTCACCAGAACTCGCTCTGCGCCACCACCGCTCAGAGAAGGGAGAAAGAACGCGATGCGTGCACCGGACACATCAGCCATCGAACACCTCATCCCAGCGATGCATGATGACACCCTCGTAACTTTGCTCCCCATTCCGTTTCGCGCTGCGTGACAGCCGTGCCCTGAGCGGAGCATCGCGATAAAGCTCGGATACCTGCGCGACCGATTTATCCACAGACACTGCTTACCCTCTAGCGACAAGCAATTGCGCCAAGCGCGCAAAAACAAAATTATGAACTCCGAACAAGCCATAAATAGTCATCAGCGAACTAGAGGAATGTGGTGAATACACGGATGCGTGCCGTACCGCCCTCACAATTCGCCATGTCGTCCTCCACCCCCTCGGCACGCGCATCAAGGCAAGTTGCCCGTAACGTTCGACCGAATCAATCTCCCCGCGCAGCCGTTCGTGATGGCAAAGATCCGCCACGCGAGAAAAGGCAATCTGCTTGAGCGTCTTATCAAAATCGGATGCAATGCCATCAGCGAGAAAGATATTCCGTTGGTAATGACACGCATCGACGATTCCCAATCGATAGCGATGACTCATGCGCATCCACAGATCCTTGTCCTGTGAATTCTCGAAGAAGACGCGATAACCACCAACAACATCATATGCAGCCCGCCGCATCAACACCTCACCATGGCTAAACGGATTGCCCTTCATGATATCGCGCGCAGCAGGCTCCAACGGGCGGACACGGGCGGGGGTTCGCGCACCATCCCCATTCGGCCCCTTGACCTGATTGACATAACGGCACCCAACAACAGCAAAATCCGGCCGTTTCTCCAGATACGCTACCTGCGCCGCCAACCGCCCCGGCAGCGACACATCCCCTGCCCCCTGGATCGCTATATACTCACTATCACTTTCGTCAATCGCGCGACGGATGGCGCGGGTGAAGCCGGTGTTTTCCTGGTGGATCACCCGCAGGCGTGGGTCGTCGTAACTGTCCAGTATCTCGCGCACGCGGGGGTCGGGGCCACCGTCATTCACCACGATTATGTCGAAATTCGGGTAGTCCTGCGCCAGCAGGCTGTCGATGGTGTCGCATATGTAATCGGCACGGTTATACCAGGCGCAGACTACTGAGACTTTAGGTAGGAGATCGGTCATGGGAAGCTTCCGGTCAGGACGGTGTCAGCGGGCTGAATGGTGCCATCGGCGCGCACAAAGCAGGCCTCGGCCTCCATGCGGTAGCCGGTCGCGGCCAGAACCGTGTCACCAATCTGGGCGATCAGGGTCAGGACATCGTGCGCCGTCGCGCCGCCAGTGTTGACGATAAAATTGGCGTGCAGAGGCGACACAAGCGCCCCACCCAGGCGCTGCCCCTTGAAGCCCAGCTTCTCGATCGCGGCGCCGGGCGGACCGATCTCGGCATACATGGCGGGATTCGACTTGAAGACCGAACCGCAATTGGGCTGTTTGCGGGGGAATTTGCGGCGGCGGTCGGCAAGGATCGCGCGCATCTCGGCGCGGATTTCGGCGCAGGACCGGGGAGCAAAGTGCAACGTGGCAGAGGTGACGATCTCGCCATTGGCCTGAAAGATCGATTGGCGATAGGCAAAACCGCAGTCAGCGGCATTGCGTTTGTGCGTCTGGCCATGCACAGCAACGCTCTCGACCTGCAGCACGGCACCGCCGATCCCCTTGCGCTGGCTGCCGCCATTCATGCAGATCAACCCCCCCAAGGTACCGGGTATGCCGCAGATATGTTCAGCGCCGCCCAGCCCCGCCCGCATAAGGATTCGCGCCAGGCCCGGCACCCAAGCACCGGCTTGAACCTGTACGCGTGTGCCGTCAATGCCAATCTGCGCCATGCGTCCGCCTATCTGAATGCAGGGCACGCGCAGACCAGCATCGTCAAACAACAGATTGCTGGTCAGCCCGATCACCACTGGGCGAATGCCCCGGTTATCGAACCACACCATCAGCGCTTCGACCTCAGAGGTCGAGGACGGGTGCAGCATCAGGTCCGCCCGCCCCCCGATCCGCCACTGACTGATCGCCGACAGGTCAACATCGCGCACGACACCGCCGGGACAGAGCGTGCCCAGCTCGACAATGTCAGCATCGCTCAGTCGATCCATTCCGCCTGCGCCCCCAAAGCCGTGAGTTTATCGACGAAATCGATATATCCCCGACCTATTTGCCAAGCATCGGTAATAACGGTTTCTCCGTCGGCAATCAGTCCACAGAGCGCCAAGGCTGCCCCCGCACGCAAATCGAGCGCACGCACGGTTGCCCCTTTCACGCGGCCACCTGTTCCGTGCAGCACGAGCATGTCGCCACGCACTTCGTGGCGCACCCCCATGCGCGCCATTTCCTCAGCATAACCATACCGCCCGGGGAACCGAAGATCGACGATGCGCGATTCGCCACGCGCGCGCGCCGCCCAAGCAGCCAAAATTGGCTGCACATCGGAGTTGATCCCAGGATGCGGCCCGGTGCTGATCTCGATGGGATAGCAGGTACCGCCGCGCACGATGAGCGCGTCGTCGTTGCGATAGAGCCGCGCGCCCGCGGCCTTGAGGTGTGCCAGAACCACCTCAAGATCGTCATACGGAAAGCCGACGATCTCGACGTCACCGCCGGTCATGACCGCGCCGACCAGCCACGTCACGGCCTCCATGTTGTCCGCTATCACGCGGTGCTCTGCACTATGCAGCTCCTCAACGCCAGTAATTTCAATATGCTCTTGGCCAAACACGCGGATCTGGGCACCCATCTTGCGCAAAAGCGCTATCAGATCGAGGATTTCTGGCCGGATATGGGGGTTCCAGACCCGCGTCACGCCCTTTGCAAGGGTGCCGCAGAGGATCGCGTTCTCTGTCGCCCCGGTTGAACGCAGCGGCAAATGGATATCGGCCCCGACCAGACCACCGGCAGGAGCCTCGGCGCACAGGAAATCACCTTCATCCCAGACCCGCGCACCCAGACGCTCCAGCAGCATGACATGCAGGTCGTACTTGCGCTCACCCAGCTTGCAACCGCCGGGCAGGGGCACGCGACCGGCACCGCGACGTGCGGTCAAAGCTCCAAGGATCAACAAGGTGTTGCGGATCGAGCGACCGTCCCAATCCAGAACCATATCCGGCACGCGCGCCTCGTCAATCACGATTCGGTCGCGCGCAACTTGCGTCGTCTTGCCCAACCGCTCCAGCATCTGGACATGCACCTGCGCATCCAGCAGGCCCGCCGGATATTGCGTCAACGTCACTCTCCCCGAGGTCAGCAGACTGGCAGCAAGCAGGCGCAGAGCTGAGTTCTTGGCACCGGCGAGAGTGACAGTGCCTGTAAGGGGAGGGGAAGAATTGATCTTTATCCTATTTAACATTCTAAAGTTCTCTTACAGTGAGGCTTCCCGGATTTTCACTACGCGAGCAGGCGCACCTACTGCCACCGAGTTATCTGGAATGTCATCTATCACAACGGAATTTGCGCCGATAATACAATTACGACCTACTATTACTTTACCAACAATCACTGCACCCGCAAAAATAACACAACCGTCTGAAATCACCGGATAGTTTCCTCTCTTCCAGTCACCAATAACACGTCCGCCAATGGTCACCGACTGATAAATGGTGACAAAAGAACCAATGACCACACCCTCGCCAATCACTATAGATGTTGGGTGAGGTAAGCGTAAATCTTTACCAACTACACACTGACTTGAAATATAAACTCCATCTCGCTCAAGCCATCGCGAGCAAAATTTCGCGATTCGAAAAAAACCACTCTCGCGCGCAGACTGCATTGCAGCAACTAATATCCGGACACGCATCGAAGTCCGCCCCAAAAGCAGATAGCAAACCGTCCTGAAATGGCGAGCAAATCGAAACAAAATAGCCTCATCATCTTATGTTTTTAAGTTTTATTAAAATCAAAATAGAAACACATAAATAAAAAAATGCAGTGAAAAAAGAATATATCAAAACAGCAACTTCAGAATTTAACGAATTCACCCTAACGAATTGAAATACCAAAATCAACCCAATAAATCGGAGTACATTAATGATCAAGAAGACGGACTGACTTGAAAATAAATTCATGAGCTGCACAAGTGGCGCCGATGTAAACTGAAAAGCGACACCAATGGACAGCCAAGCAGCGAAGACGCCAGCAGCAGCCCAATCATGTCCAAAAACGTAAAAAAATATGATCTCACCAAAAAAGAACAAGATTAGAGTAGGGAAAAGAGCGGCAAAGAAAAGTCTACCCTGCACCTCTTTTGCCAACTGGATAACTTTTTGGGGATCATTCTTTATTACAAACGCAGCCTCTCCGTAAAGTGCTTTCCCCACAGATTGTCCAATCAAATTCACAGGCACCGACAGCGCCATTACCGCCAACCCAAATTGCCCCGCTGTCTGCGCATCATAGAGTGCCGCCATGAACAGCATCGGCGCCTGCATTGAGAACACCATCAGAAACTGCGACGGCACACGCCAAATCGGAAAACCGCGATGCCACCAGGCGGTCTTGCGCAGGAGAGAGATGCGGATGTAGCGCCAGTTAACCCGGAACTCGCCCAGAAACCCGCGCAGTAGCCGCACGATGCCGCCTGCCTGCGCAACCACCTGCCCCACGAGCAGCCCGAGGGGTTGGAACGCTGCTAGGCCCATGCCGATCTTTACCAAGGCTCCGGCAGCGCTTTGAGTGACACTGGTCTGCGCGATCACCCTATAAGCGCGTCTGCGCGTGGCCCACAATGTCAGCATCTCGTAACTGGCCGTGCCAAGAACCCCTAGGGCGATCAGCCACCACCAAGGAGCCAATACATCCATGGACACCAATGCCAGCAAAGGTGGCCCCCACAGCCAGAGTACCAAGCCCATCAGCGTCGACAGCACCAGCATCAGCCCCAGCGACAGCACCAGCAGGTTCATCGCCAGGCCGTCATGACGAGGCAGCGGCAGGGCCAGCACATAACGCAACGTGACCAGCGGCGCGAGAATCGCCACCAACGCCGTAAACACCGCTAGGACGCCAAAATCTTCGGGCGTGTAAAGCCGCGTCAAAACCGGGATCGAGACAATGCCGATCGCCCGCGCAGCCCCACTGCCCAACGCTAGCGTCAGCATTCCCTGGAACACACCGCCGGACGCCCCGCCAAACAGGCGGGCGGCTAAACGACTGAACAACGTGGACTTGCCAGGCATATCAGCCACAGTGATACTCCCAGTAGCACCAACCCACAAACCGGGTGACACCGTTGCACAAGCCAATTTGCGACGCATAGCGGGTCAGGTCGTACGGCAGGCTGACATCGACCCAAGAGACCGGGGCGCCGCACTGTAGCACGTCCATGTGGTTCCGGATCGCAGCCTTTCCGGTTGCAGCCTCGATGACGCCAATAAAGTTTTCCACCATCCAAACCTTGGTGGAATTGCCGATATTGACCACCCGCCAGAGCGCGACGCGTGGCAAGCTGCTGCCATCGACTGCCGCCCCATGCCTTGGAACCGTATCGATCAACAGACGAATGTCATGCACTAGATCCTCGACATAGGTGAAATCGCACCACACTTGACCGTGGACGTAAACATCAATTGCCACATCAGGTACCTGCTGATAAGTCCGATGCAGTGGTCGCTGTAGGGTGTAGCTCAAGCGCCTGCGGCACTCACCAATCGCTCGAACTGGCATAAGAAAATCACAGTGCTGGTAGATCACTTCTCGCACGACGCCACTAACCCAAAGCGCAAAACCGAGTTTGAGCTGGTCGGGCATCTTGTTAGTCATCAGTGTGCGAATTAGTACTTCCTGACAGGGCCTCAAACTGCGGTACACCCCATGGCGCGCACCACGCTGGCGGCCGATAATTGCAGTCTTTTCGCCTTCGTGCACTGCGAACCGTGCCCAGTGAGCAATGGTACGACGGTGAACGCCAACTGCCTCATCAATAGCCTTATAGGTGCAACCCTGACCACGCATGCGCAGGGCAGTGGAGCGCTTCTCACGCTGTTCTTGGGGGCTGAGTTTGCGGACGTCTGCTTCATAGTGACAAATTATCTGATATGCCCTATTTAATTGCTAGGTAAATACATTCAATACGAGCCGATGATCCTTAATTATCCGCAACTCTCGCGAAAGCAGAAACTGACAAGGTAATTTTTCGAGGACTCGCATGCGCGACGACAGGCGGCATTCAATCAACCTGAGCTCAGTTACCGGCTACAGAGAAGCTACCGACTTGTATTTGGGACAGTGCCTATACATAGAATTTTCCGCTCACTCCAGAACCGCTGCGTGCAACGTCTACCCTTTGCGAGGTAGCGCGTCTGCGACTGGTGTAGCCGGCCACGCCTTTACCTCGGGATCGCAATACACTATCCGAACCTCCTGAGGCCAATGCCGCACATGGATGACAACCCCCAGCGCTACCTTCTGATTCTCACGGGGTGAAGAGCCCCTAGCATGGACTTGTGCTCGAATGTCATAGTGCTGCCCGTCAATTTCCACAAATCCGCTCCGCGGCCCGAAGCGCTGAATTTACAGACCGACTGCGCTTTAGCCTGATAGCCAACTAACAGCACATCATGCCGCTCACTACCCAGCGCAGCCTTCTGGTAGTTGGCGATACCCCCACTGGAGCACATATCTTTGCCGTCAATAACGATGGCCAGCAAGAGTACGTGATAGCCGGCTGAGGCCTGATGGCGGTCGGCGGTTGGCGAAATGCCAGGGGATGGCAACCCCTCTTCAGACGCGACAGGGCTTCGGCATCCCAGAACTAGTTACTACCTCCTGGGCTGGCGACGCATGCTTGAGCAGCACACAGGAAGCCTGTGGACCGCCCCATGCAAGAGTGGACGGATACATAGCCTTGAAAAAAACACAATCGACGAGATGCCCGCGCTCGGCATCAATCTGCAACTAATGGCAAAAGCCAGCACCCTAAAAACGGCGCCATGATGAAAGATGCCAGGATACCGCACGAATCAACCTACTGACGCTACCGAAAACTGCAGGGACTCAGCCCCCAATCAGCCCCAAGGTGCGGACCACCAGGCTAGGCAAGCGAAGATGCCGACAAATCAAAACGGAGCCAGTTAAGTGGCAACGTGATAGCCCGCCCTATTTTGTATGCCTTGCATTATTTGCAAGCAAGGCGAAGATTTGACGCCTTGGGACTGAGCAGTCAACGAGCTGCCCGCGTAGTCAGCACGCCGCGCGTGCACTACTCCTCCTCATTAACCCGGTCACGCAATTCTTTGCCGGGTTTGAAATGAGGCACGAATTTGCCATCGAGGCGAACCGAGTCGCCCGTTTTCGGGTTACGCCCTACACGCGGCGCGCGGTAGTGCAGCGAGAAGCTGCCAAAACCACGGATCTCGATGCGATCGCCCGTCGACAATGCCTGGGACATTTGCTCCAGCATGGTCTTGATAGCCAACTCGACATCCTTGGATGACAGCTGGCCCTGATGCGTAACGATGCGTTCGATCAACTCCGACTTGGTCATGGTTTTTCCCTTCTTTTTCAAGCGGCTAGATCACTAGATAGAACGGTTTTAGCATGCCGAGTCAGATTTGAACAGCCTGAAAATTTTAAGGCAACCTAGGTGCTGGCCGAGTTTTTATGCAGAAATGCATTGGCCGCCGGAATGCTTCACCGCTAAAGCGCCTCCCACAGATTGCATGCACAGCAAGTACAGTGCCCACCACGCACCGAGGGCGCGGGTTTAGCCGCGACAGGCGCCAGCCGCATCGCTTTATCGCCGCAGTTGGCGCCGAGCGAAGCGAAGCCCAACAAAGCGGCTGGCGGATGGATAGCTGTCCTGCCCGACTCGATGCGTCGAATCGTCCGCGCCCAACCAACGCCCGCTGGTGACGCGGAGCGTCACGGGCTGCGTTACCACGCTGGAGCGTGGGAACGATCAAGATGGGAGGGGCTTTAGCCGCGACAGGCCGTCAGCCGTAATCGCTTGATCGCCGCTGAAGCGCCTCCCACAGGCTTGTGCATAGACCTTACGTGCCATTGCCTGACTTCACTTTTCTGCAGACGCAAAAAAGGGCGACCTAAGTCGCCCCTTTTTCTGGATCGCCTGAACTTAGTTCTGGTTTTCCATTTGCGCACGGATCA
>CAMPJN010000068.1 GCA_946886875.1 uncultured Pseudomonas sp. | reverse complement strand
CGTTTGACCCAACCATGGTCGACCAAAAAACTTGCGCAGGAACATAGGATCTACAGCGGTGCAGGGTGGATCGGAGAGCGTAGCTGACAGCTTTTTCATCCGTCATCGCAGTTGGTGGATGGGTGAAGCGTCATCCACCCTACGAGCCCATTCCACCGCATAGAGAGCTTGTTGGGTTACGCGGCGGCCGATGGCGATGTCGTTACAACGGCCTGCTAACCCTACCCCGCTTTGCTGCGCGCCTGGCTCGCCTCGACCGACGCCGGCAACAGCACCGCCAAGGTCTGACGCAGGCGCGCCGGTAGCAAGGGCTTGCCCAGCAGGTTGATATGCGAAGAGGTAAAGCGTTCCTGCAGTTGCGGGCTAATATCGGCGGTGACCAACAACGCCGGCAGCATCTGCCCGGCCGCTTCCCGCAAGCGTTCTATCGCGCGCACCCCATCCTCCGCGGCGGCCAGCCGATAATCGCTGATCAACACATGCGGCGCCGCTTCCGCCAGGCAGTCGAGGGCCGCTTGCAGATCGGCGCAAGCCCAGACCTGACAACCCCAGCGACGTAACAGACCAGCCAGGGCCTCGCGGCTGGCGTTGTCGTCTTCGAGTAGCAGAATCCGCCCTTGCAAGGCCGTCGCCAGCGGGCCGCGCGGCTGGTGTTCGCCGGCGCTGGCCAGCGGCAAACGCAGGCTGAAACAGGCACCGGCACCGGGGCTGGAATGCAAATGCAGCGGATGTTCCAACAAGGAAGCGAGCTGCTTGACGATGGCCAAGCCCAGGCCCAGACCGTGTTCGGCGTTACGCCCGGGGTTGTCCAGTTGATTGAATTCTTCGAATACCTGCGCCTGCTCCTCGACGCTGAGGCCGCAACCGTCGTCGGCGACATCCAGCAGCACCCCGCCCGCCTCCTCCCGCGCGCTAAGGGTGACCAGCCTGGCCTGAGCGTGACGCAAGGCGTTGGTCAACAAGTTGCGCAACACCCGCTCGAGCAGCAAAGGATCGCTGCGTACCCACAGATCGCCACAGTGCAGATCCAGTTCGATACCCTGGCCCTTGGCCTCATCACGGGTTTCCGCGCTGAGCCGCTCGAGCAGCGGGCGCAACGGGAAGACTTCCGGCTTGACCTGCACGCCGCCCGGCAAGGTCAGGCGGGTGTAATCGAATAAGGATTGCAGCAAGCGGCTAAG
Organism: uncultured Pseudomonas sp.; assembly: GCA_946886875.1. Next base: position 12,287 of record CAMPJN010000068.1, on the reverse strand, counting down.
CTGCTCGACCGAGATCGCCAGGCGGCTGCTGACCCGGCGGATCTCCGGTTCCTGGCTCTGTTCGAGCAGATGCTGGGCATACAGACCCATGGCGTTGAGTGGCTGACGCAGATCGTGGCTGGCGGCGGCGAGCAGGCGTAGTTTGCGCGCGTCATCGGCTTCGGCCCGCTGCCGCGCCAGATCGAGCAGGCGCAGGTTGAGCCAGGCGCCGCGTTGACCGTGCTCTTGCAGATAGGCGCCAACGCTGCCGATCAGATTGGCGCAAATCAGAAACAGCCCTTGAAACGCCAGGGTCGCACCAAGGCCGCCGTAGAGCACGCCGATCAATAGAAACAACAGGCAGAAGCCCCAGGCCGCAGCGCTGATTGCGCGGAACGAAACCCCGAGCATCACATAGCCGAACAACAGAATCAGAAACAACCCGTCGTAGGGCATCGGCTCGCCTTGTGCCCAGGACACATAGATGATCAGCACGACGCAGATGCCATTCAGCGCATAGACGCCGACATAGGCGAGCAAGGCGCGTCGGGGTGGCGATTGGGGACGGCGGCAATAGAAAAAGCTGACGAGCACACTGAGTATCGCCAGCAGGCGCAGTGGCACCACCGACAGGCTCAGCGTCAGCGGCAACAGCCAGAGATCGAGCAGGGTATAGATCAGCTGAAAGGCGATTGCGGTGCTGACGATCAGCAGCAACCGACGACGCATGCGTTGCACCCGGTGTTCGAGGAATCCCGCCTCCAACACCCGAGCGAAACGCAAATTCCGATAGCCACGGCGCTGTTGGCCCAATAACAGCCGCTCTTCGCGGGTCTGGGTCATTGCGCCCGCCCCCAGCGCTTACAACTCAGGTGCTTGCGGGTCCTGCTGTTTGGCGGCAATGGCGTCATAGGTGTCGACTCGGTGCAGATCGTTGTCGCTGAATAAACGTTGGCGCAACCGCAGCTGCTCGCGCTGGCGATCCGCGGCGCTCAGACCATTGCCCTGCAGCTTGGCCAATTCGTCGCGATAAGCCGCATAGCGTTGTTGCCAGCCGCGCTCGTTGCGTTGTTCGACGAGCAAGCGCTCGACCGTCTCTGCAGCATAGGTCTGCGCCAGGAATTCGCGTTGTTGCTGCTCACTGGCGCCTTGTTGCCATAGTCGCTCGCTCTGCGCCTGTTGCGCGAGCGCCTGCTGCTGCCGCTCTTCACTGGCGCGCATGGCGTCCGGCAGTTGCGCGCGCAACTGTTCCTGCAACTCAGCCTTGCCCTGCTCGCTCAGATCATCGCGCGCCATCAGCGCCAGACTGTCGAGGGTATAACGTCCATAGGCCTCTTCGGCGCCGAACAGAGCCTCAGCCTGCGCCGAGGAGAAATGCGCCCGGCGCAATTGCGCCAAACCATCGAAGGCCTGCTGCAGAGCGGCCAATTGGCTTTCCGGCCGCGCTTGCTGTTGTGCGCTCAAGGGTTGCTGCATCAGCTCCAGGCTGGCCCGTTTGTAGTCCAGATAGTTGCCGAGCACGCCGATCAACTGGCCCAGGGCCGGCTCCTGCAAGCGCGAACTGGCGTCGGCCAGCAAGGCTTCGACCGCTACTTCCAGGCCGGCCTGATCGGCGGCGCTGAGAAAGTAATCGAAGTAATCACGTACCGCCAGCTGCAGCACAAGGTTGCCGGCGCTGTCGGTTTTCAGCTCGCCGTCCACTTCGGTGCCCTGCAGGCCCGGCAGTGAACTAACGCGGCTGGGCGCCTGCGCTGGTGCGGTGGTTTGCATTGGCACCGGCTTGGCGCTGGCGATTGAGACTGGCGCGGGTACCGCGGCAGGCGCAACGGCTGCGGCCGGCATCGGCGACGTCGGCCATTGCCAATACAGCGTGGCGGCGGTGGCAGCGAGTGCCAACCCAGCGACCGAGCAGATAGTGCGATAAGGCAGAGTCATGCATCCTCCGAAAAACTATCGACCGTTGGTCATGAACAAACGCAGAACGCCTGGCGCGATGCAATATCGGCCAGGCGCTCTGCGTTGCAACAGCCTGATGACGATCAGACGCCTTTGTTCTTCAGGCGATTGGCATGTTGGCGATACAGCGATACCGGATCGGCCCAGCCGCGAATGCCGAACAGATGGTTGATCGCATCGACGTGGTTCATGTTGTAGCTATCGCCCAGCACCTGGCCCAGATAGGTCGAACATACGCCGACCAGACCATCGTTCTTCTCGCTGCCGAACGCCAGGCCGGTGATGGCCAGAAACGGGTCGACCGCATCGAATACGTTGGTGTAGGAGGTGTTGCCGGTCCAGGAGAAGTAGCGGATGTTGTGCCCGCGTACGTTGTGCACCTCGGTCGACTTGGCGCAGTAGCTGCTGGTGTTGACGCCCCACGGGTGACGGCTATTGAGCGCAGCGGTGCCAGCGGTGGTCAGGGTTTTCAGGGCATCGATGCCGCTTTGCGGGTTGCTGGCGCCGGAAAGCAGATTGATCACCGCGCCCAAGGCATTGGCCAAGGCATTGACGCCGCCTTCGATACCGCTGTTAGGCGGAATCACACCGCGCAATACGTCGGCCACTTTCGAGCCCTTGTTGACACCGTTGACCGAAGTCACCGAGGCGACCAGATCAGGACGCAGGGAAGCGGCGACCCGCGAGGTTGGCGAACCCTGGCTGTGGCCGATCAGGTTGACCTTGCCGCCGTTGGCGCCGGCCCAGGACACTATCTGTTGCGCCAGCGCGGCACCGCGCTGCTCGCTGTCGTTCAGCGCGGAAACGCTGGCGACATAGACCTTGGCGCCATCGCGCTCGAGGTTCCAGGGGATGGTGTGAAAGTAATTGATCAGGCCACCGATGGTATTGAAACCGGTGACACCGTGCACCAGCACGATCGGGTATTTGGTTTGAGTATAGGTACCGGCTTGGGCCTCGACGGCGCCAAGCAGGGCCAGACCGGCCAGGGCAGTAGTGAAAGCACGACGCATGAGATGCCTCCTGATTATTATTGTTGGCGCCGGGGACTGCGTCCGACGTCCAGCCAGTGTAAGCAGGAGGACAAAACCATCCCATCGCCCAGATGGGTGACTGGCGATGGGTTATCGACGGCAAGGTTCAGGGCTGCGAGGCGATAGCCTGTTCGACTGCGGCGATCAGCGCCGGGTCATCCGCCAGGGTGGTGCTGGGGAAGCTGGCGAGCACCTTGCCGCGGCGATCGATAACGTATTTGAAGAAGTTCCAGCCCGGCGCCTGGCTTTGCGCCGCGATGCCCTTGAACAGCGCGATGGCATCGGCGCCGCTGACTCGCTGCGGCTCGGTCATGGTAAAGGTCACGCCGTAATTGACATAGCAGACCTTGGCGGTTTCCTCGAGGTCGCCGGCCTCTTGTTTGAAGTCATCGGACGGCACACCGAGCACCTCCAGGCCCTGCCCCTTGTAGTTTTGATAGAGAGCTTCCAAGCCTTTGAACTGCGGGGTGAAGCCGCAGAAACTGGCGGTATTGACCACCAGCAATGGCTTGCCGGCAAAGCGCTCGCACAAGTCGATGCTGTCCTTGCTGCGCAGCTGGGTCAATTCGCCCTGCAGCAGCGCGGGGCATTCGCCGGCCAACGCTGGGGCGACGATAGCGGTCGACAACAGGGAGATGACAAAGATGCGCAGCAGCATGAGCAGTGTCCTGAACGAGGCTGAAAACCCGACGCTACTCGCATGCCCGAACGACGACAACCGGCTGGCGGTAACCGCATGCAACAAGGCGTCTCCGCCTCAGCACACGCCGATGCCCAGTTGCATGAAAGCCAGGCCGCTTTGCAACCAGCCCCACCAGATCAGGCCAAGCACGGCGGCGCCGGCCAGGGCCAGCGCGGTATTCAGCCAGTGATGCACGTTCATGCCCCGACCTCAAGGTTGCGCAGGCGCGCCACAGGTTGCTCGCGCACCGGCCAGTTCAGCGCGGCGGCCATCAGGCTGAGCAGAATCGCGATCTGCCAGACCAGGTCATAGCTGCCGGTACGATCATAGAAATATCCGCCCAGCCAACCGCCCATAAAGGCTCCGAGCTGGTGGAACAGGAAGACGATACCGCCGAGCATCGACAGGTTGCGCACCCCGAACAGCGTGGCCACGGTGCCGTTGGTCAAAGGCACGGTGGACAACCACAACAACCCCATGGCGATGCCGAAGGCGTAGGCGCTCCAAGTCGTCAGCGGCATCAGCACGAACGCCGCGATCACCACCGCGCGCGTCAGATATAAGGCGCTGAGCAAGCGCGGCTTGGACATGCGCCCGCCGAGCCAGCCGGCGACATAGGTACCGAAGATATTGAACAACCCAACCAGTGCCAACACCGTGGTGCCGACCAATGCCGGCAAATGCTGATCGACCAGATACGCTGGCAGGTGCACACCGATAAACACCACCTGAAAACCGCAGACGAAAAAACCCAGGCCCAACAGCCAGAACCCGGAATGGCCGGCGGCTTCGCGCAGAGCCTCGCGCAGTGTCTGCTCATGGCCCTGGGTCGGCAGCGGCCGGTCCTTGACCATAGTCGCCAAAGGCACGATCAACGCCACCAGCAGGCCGAGGGCAAGCAATGCCGCCGACCAGCCCAACCAGCTGATCAGCCCAAGGGTGCCGGGTAGCATGGCGAACTGACCGAAGGAGCCGGCTGCGGCGACTATGCCCATGGCCAGGCTGCGTTTCTCCACTGGCACCGCGCGGCCGACGGCGCCGAGAATCACTGAAAACGAGGTGCCGGACAGCCCCAGGCCGATCAACAACCCGGCGCTCAGTGACAGCGACAGGGGCGAATCCGCCATAGCCATGGTCAGCAGGCCGAGGCCATAGAGAATGCCGCCAAGCACGATAGTACGGCGCGCGCCGAAGCGATCCGCCAGGGCGCCGGTGAAGGGCTGAACCAGCCCCCAGATCAGGTTTTGCAAGGCGATGGCGAAGGCGAACACTTCGCGCCCCCAACCGAACTCGACGCTCATCGGCGGCAGAAACAAACCGAAGCCATGACGAATTCCCAGCGACAGCGCCAGGATCAACGACCCGCCCAGAAGTATTCCCAGACCGGCGCGCCCTATTGTCCTCATGTTCCCATCTCTCCGCTCGCTCAATCCTGATCGAACGATCAGATCGCTAAGATTGACCTCGGGCGGCGCTTAACACAAGTCGACCATCGACTAATCGAGAACCAGCGCAGAGGCTGCGGCGCGCTGCTGGAAGAAGCCCAATAGTTCCTTGCGGTAGTGCTCATAGACCTTTGGCGGCAGCCAGCGTTGGTAAAGCGCCAGCATTGTCTCCGGTTGTGCGGAAATCTCGCGTATTGCGTGGTCCAGACGCATGGCCATGCGAGCGCCCCAGGCGTTTCGTGGGCAATAGATGCCCACCGGTACCAAATTCGAGCTCTCGCGTAGCGGCACGCTGATCAAAGGTTCGCTGAGGCTGAAATGCCGCGCGACCTCGGTGTAGATCAACGGGTAATCGAATACATAGTCCAGACGCCCATGGCTGACCATCAGCAGCAGATTCTCGCCAGCCATACTGCCGCCCAGTGCCTGAATGTAGCCCTTGGTCTGGGCCTGCTGCAGCCGCTGGCGAATATCCTCGGGATACACTCGATTCTTCGCCAAGGCACCGCGTAGATAGGTTCTGCCGAATAACCAGTCGAGGCTGACCGCGCCGTTCTCGATCAACAGTTGATCGAGGGTTTGCCGACGGATCAGTACATGAATAGGCGTAAAAACCACGTGGGGCACAAAATAGCCAACGCGGTCGCGCTCCGCACTTTGTAAATGTCCACTGCTGCACATGTAATCCAGTGCATCCATGCGCCGTTTGAGTCGGCTGGTGGGCATTACCTGGTAGCGCATCTGCAACTCGGGCAATTGCGCCTCAAGCAAACGCGTGCTGTCGAACAGGATGCCGCCGATCACTTGACCATTGTGTACGTTGAATGCGCCGGGCAGCGGCACCACCCCCCAGACCAGGGAGTCGGCCCGTACGAGCGTCGCCGCGGGCAACAACCCGAGAGCCAGGGTCAACAGTACGAACTTGAATAACCTGATCACAGGAAACGTCCTTTCGAACAGCGACTGTATAAACGCTAGCAGGTCGTTGCGATAAACGCCTGGCGCCTCATACCGCTCTCCTCCGGAAAAACTCTGAACGCGCAATCGCGCCTGCCAGTCAACCCAGAGGTAACCCTTAACAGGAGAACCTGATCATGAGCTCGCCCCAATATGCGTCCTGCATTCAAGCATGCAGCGCTTGCGCCACGGCCTGCGAGGTATGCGCGCTGGCCTGCCTGAAAGAAGACGATGTAAAGATGATGGCTACCTGTATTCAACTCGATCACGACTGCGCCGACATGTGCCGTCTGGCGGTAATCCTGATGGCCCGCGAAAGCGGCCTGGTCGATGAGTTTTGCCGGCTGTGCGCGATCATGTGCCAGGCCTGCGGCGAAGAGTGCGCCAAGCACGAGCATGAGCATTGCCAGCAATGCGCCAAGGCCTGCCAGCATTGCGCCGAAGAATGCGAAGCGCTGACCCTGGCCTGAGAGTCTGCGCTACAAGGCCAAGGCCACCAGGACTACGCATTCGAGCAGTTCCAGTAGCGCACCGGCGGTATCGCCAGTGGTACCGCCAATGCGCTGGCACATCAGCCGACGCGATAGCCAAAACAGAGCGAGCGCAACCAAGATCGCCAACAGTCCCGAACCGCCGCCCAGCAACACAGCTGCCAACGCGCTGACGAGCAACACGCGCCAGCCGAGGGTACGCGGCAGGTGATCGGCCAGGGCCTGGCCCAGCCCACCGCGGCGCACATAAGCGGTGGTGAGAAACAGCGCCAGCAGCGCGCTGCGTCCGAGCAGCGGCACCAGCAACAAAGCGACAAGTGCTGCGTTCGGACCCGTGCCAGCGTCGAGCAACACTGCCAGGGCGACAAACTTGAGCAGCAACACCAGCACCAGGACGACCACCGCAATCGGCCCGCTACGCGGGTCCTGCATGATCGTCAGGGTCCGTTCGCGGTCGCCGAAACCACCGACCCAGGCATCGGCGCTATCGGCCAGGCCGTCCAGATGCAGACCGCCGCTGAGCGCCACCCAAAGCGCCAAGATCAAAGCGGCCTGCAACAGCGCCGGGGTATCGCCCAGCAATTGCTGGGCGCCAATCAGCAGCAGGCCGATCAGCAGCCCCACCAGCGGATACCAGAGCAACGAGCGACCGATCTGCTCGGGCGTCGGTATGCCGGCCAGGCGGATCGGCAAGCGGGTTAGGAATTGCAGGGCGATCAGCAGCGGCGTCATGCCAATTCCCGCAGCGCCCCGGCGCCGTCCAGGCTCAAACGAAAACGTGCGGCATGGGTCACGTTGACCTGCAACAATCCGCTGCGCGCCAAACCGCGGGCACGCGCCAACAGCAGGCGCATCACGCCGCCGTGAGTAATCAGCAACAGGCGCTCGCCGGCATGCCGCGCCTGCAGGCGCTGTACTGCGCCCAGTACCCGCGCCTCGAACGCCACCAAGGGTTCGCCATCTGGTGGGGTAAAGGCATAGGGATCGGCCCAGAAGCGCCCCAGGTCATCGGCCGCGGTCTGCATCAACTCGGCGGTGCTGCGCCCTTCCCAATCGCCAAAGTGCAGTTCCTGCAAATCGGGCTCCAGGCTCAGCGGCAGCGATTGCTGCGCGGCCAGTTCCTCGGCGAAACGCGCGCAACGCTGCAACGGTGAGCTGATCAACCGATCCCAGGGCCCGCCTTCGATCACCGCCGCGCGCAATTGCGCCCAGCCGGCTGCGGTCAGGGCGTCGTCGAGGCTGCCGCGCAGGCCGCCGCCCAGTTCGGTTTCACCGTGGCGCAGCAATTCCAGATAAACCGTCATGCCGGCGATTCGGACACCGCCGCCTCGGCGAACGTGGCCATCTCGTTGTGCAGGCTGCAGGCCAGTTGCAGTAGTGGCACCGCCAGGGCTGCACCGCTGCCCTCGCCGAGGCGCAGGCCGAGGTCGAGCAAGGGTTCGCCGCGCAATTCCTTGAGCACGCGCCTATGCCCCGGCTCGGCGCCGCAATGGGCGAACAGCAGCCAGTCGCGGCAGTCCGGGTTCAAACGCACCGCCAGCAGCGCGGCGACGCTGCAGATAAAACCATCCACCAGCACCGCGATGCCCTGCTGTGCACACGCCAGATAGGCACCGGTCAGCGCCGCTATCTCGAAGCCGCCCAAACGCTGCAGCGCCTCAATGGGTTCGCTGATCGCCGGGCGATGTAATTCCAGCGCCTGCTCGATGACCTCTGCCTTGTGCGCCACTCCGGCGCGGTCCAGGCCGGTACCGGGGCCGACCAGATCGACCGCGGCGCAGTCCAGCAGCTGGCAAGCCAGGGCCGTGGCCGCGGTGGTATTGCCTATGCCCATTTCGCCGCCGATAAACAGCTGGCAGTCCGCCTCGCGGGCGCGCAATGCGGCGGCCTGGCCGGCGTCCAGGGCAAGCAGCAGTTGCGCGGTGCTCATCGCCGGCCCCTGCAGGAAATTCTCCGTGCCCTCACCTATATGCAGATGACGCACACCACGCAGCGGTTCCAGCGGCGTGGCGGTACCCAGGTCGATCACGTCCAGAGTCGCGCCCAGCCGCCGCGCGAGCACGCTGATCGCCGCGCCGCCGCCGACGAAGTTGCGCAGCATCTGCCCGGTGACTTCCCGGGGAAAGGCCGAAACCCCTTCGGCGACCACACCATGGTCGCCAGCGAAGATGGCAATCGAGATGCGCTCGACGCTTGGCCGTTGATTGCCCTGCAGCGCCGCCAGCTGAATCGCCACCTGCTCCAGTTGGCCAAGGGAGCCGGCCGGCTTGGTCAGTTGCTGCTGACGGGTCTGGGCCTTGTTACGCACCACCGTATCCGCTGCCTGACAGGCTTGTTGCCACCATTGCTCACTCAAAGTGCCTCTCCTTTCAGAACCATCGGCAAAGCCGCCACGGTAAACACCACGCGCTGACACTGCGCCGCCAGGGCTTGATGCAGCCAGCCGGCTTCGTCGACATAACGCCGGCTCAGTTCGCCCATTGGTACCACACCCAGCCCGGTTTCGTTGCTGACCAGAATGATCCGCCCCGGCAACCGCTGCAGACAGTCGAGCAGCGCATCGCGCTCGGCGGTCAGACGCGCCTCGTCGTCGAGCATCAGCAGGTTGGTCAGCCATAGGGTCAGGCAATCGACCAGCAGGCAACGGCTTGGCTCGGCCAACTCAACCAGCACCCGGGCCAGCGCCAGCGGCTCTTCCACCAAAGCCCAGTGTTCGGGGCGACGGGCGCGATGCTGCTGGATACGCGCACTCATCTCGCCATCCAGGGCCTGGCTGGTGGCGATATAGCTCACCGCCAGACCAGACTCGCCCGCCAGCTTCTCGGCCAAACGACTCTTGCCGGAACGGGCGCCGCCGAGGATCAGTTCATGCATGGTTCACCTTGTCTCCCTGTAGGGTGGATGTCGCTTTTTACATCCACCATCACGCCGCAAATGGTGAATCGATAAAGCGTGATCCACCCTACAGGCCACATAACTCGCGTAATTTCTGCGTATCCAGATGCGCCTCGACCATATCCGCCAGACGTTCGATATCGCGTTCGCGCAGGGCGTGGTAATCGACAGCCTGCACCTCGCGCAACCCGGCCCAACGCAGCAGTGCGGCGCAGGCCTCGCTGGATTCGAACAGGCCGTGCAAGTAAGTGCCGAGCACCTGGCCATCGGCGCTCTTCGCCCCGTCGCAACGACCGTCGTCAAGCCGCACTGCCGCGCTTTCCAGCGCCGGCCCCGTACTGACCCCGGCGTGGATTTCATAGCCGCTGACCGCGGCGTTCTCCAGGCACAGACGTCCCTGCACATTGCGTAGCTGCTTCTCGGGTTCCAGCACGGTGGCGAATTCCAGCAAGCTCAGGCCGTGGCTGCTACCGGCGGCGCCTTCCAGGCCATGGGGGTCGTCGATACGCTCGCCGAGCATCTGCAAGCCGCCGCAGATGCCCAGCAACTTGCCGCCATAACGCAGGTGCTTGTGGAGCGCTGCCTCCCAGCCCTGCTCGCGCAAAAACGCCAGGTCGGCGCGCACGCTTTTCGAGCCGGGCAGGATGATCAGGTCGGCGGGCGGAATCGCCTGGCCGGGGCCGACGAAGCTCAGCTCCACCTGAGGGTGCAGGCGCAGCGGATCGAAGTCAGTATGGTTGCTGATGCGCGGCAATACCGGCACCACCACCTTGAGGGTTTCGGCCGTCTTGGCGCCCTGGCGCACGTCGATGGCGTCCTCGGCCTCCAGATGGAAATCCATCAAGTAAGGCAACACGCCGAGCACCGGTTTGCCGGTGCGCTGCTCCAGCCAGTCCAGCCCCGGTTGCAACAGGGCGATATCGCCGCGAAAACGGTTGATCACGAAGCCCTTGATCCGTGCCTGCTCGCTTTCCGAGAGCAATGCCAGGGTACCGACCAGATGGGCGAACACCCCACCCTTGTCGATATCGGCGATCAAGATCACCGGGCAATCCACCGCCTCGGCAAAGCCCATATTGGCGATATCACCGGCGCGCAGATTGATCTCCGCCGGCGAGCCGGCGCCCTCCACCATCACCACCGGATAGACCGCGGACAGGCGCTGGTGCGACTCCAGCACCGCGTTCATCGCGACCTTCTTGTAGTCGTGGTAGGCCACGGCATCCATGCTGGTCAGCGCGCGGCCATGGATGATCACCTGGGCGCCGATATCGCTATTGGGCTTGAGCAGCACCGGATTCATATCGGTATGCGGCGCCAACCCGGCAGCCTGGGCCTGCACCGCCTGGGCGCGGCCGATCTCGCCGCCATCGGCGGTCACCGCGCTGTTGAGCGCCATGTTCTGCGGTTTGAACGGCACCACGGCGACGCCCTGGCGCTTGAGCCAGCGGCACAGCGCGGTCACCAGGGTGCTTTTGCCGGCATCGGAGGTGGTGCCTTGAACCATCAATGTGCTCATCGCGTTTCCTTGGCGAATAGCCCGAGGGCCCGCTGCAAGCGCTGCCAGCCCGGCTCGTCCGGAGGCAGGCCGAAGCGCAGGCTGGCGGGGCTATCGAACAGCCGGGTGAGGATGCCGTTGGCGGCGAGAAATTCATGCAGCAAAGCCGCCAGCGGGGTGCAGCAGAACTGGAACAGTGCGCAGCCGCCGGTCGGCGCCAGGCCCTGATCGCTGAGCAAGGCAGCCAGGCGCTCGCCGTCGGCCAGCAAACGCTGGCGTTGCAGCTGCTGCCCGGCCTGGTCCTGCAACAAGGCGGTGGCCACCGCCCGGCTCGGCCCGCTGACGGCCCAGGGCCCAAGCAATTCGGCCAAGCGATCGAGCAGCGTCTGCTGCGCCAGCACAAAGCCCAGGCGGATACCGGCCATACCAAAGAACTTGCCGAACGAACGCAGCACGATCAGCCCCGGCAGGTCGCTATGGGGCGCCAGGCTCTGCTCCGGCGTGCAATCGACAAAGGCTTCGTCGACCACCAGCCAGCCACCGCGCTCGGCCAAACACGCATGCCAGACCAGCAACTGTTCGCGCTGGAAGCGCCGACCGCTGGGGTTGTTCGGGTTGACCAGCAGCAGCACGTCGAGGCGTTCCAGGGCGCGATTGACCCCGGCCTCGCTGATCGACAGCACTTTGTGGCCCTCGCGCTGCCAGGCCGCGGCATGTTCGGCGTAGGTCGGCGAAACGATGCCGACGCGGACGTTACGGACTAAACGCGGCAGCGCCTGGATAGCCGCCTGGGAACCGGCCACCGGCAGCAGGCTGGCCACGCCGTAATAGTCGCGGGCGGCGGCTTCCAGGCCGTCATCCTGTTCAGGTAAACGTGACCAGGCCGCCGCGGGAATCTGCGGCAGCGGCCAGCCATAGGGCGCGATGCCGGTGGACAGGTCCAGCCAGTGCTCCAGGGCGATGCCATGGCGCTGCGCCGCCGCACGCAAACCGCCGCCATGCTCAAGCAAGGTAAAGCCCCCATAACAGCAACAACGCCAACCACAGCAGCACCCCGCCATACACCAGGTTCAGCGCCCGTTCGATATCCCGCGCGCGCGGCGGCGGGCCTTCGCCCAGCTGCGGGCGCTCATGCAGCTCGCCGTGGTATTCGGCCGCGCCGCCAAGGCTGACACCGAGGGCGCCGGCACCGGCGGCCATCACCGGTCCGGCGTTGGGACTGTCCCATTGCGGCGCCTGGCTGTACCAGCACTGCAGCGCCAGCCAGGTGCGCCCGAGCAGCGCGTAAGTCAGCGCCACCAGCCGCGCGGGCAGGTAATTCAAGACGTCGTCGATTTTCGCCGCGGCCCA
>CAMPJN010000067.1 GCA_946886875.1 uncultured Pseudomonas sp. | reverse complement strand
AATTCGCCCTGTTCGACGGCCAGCTGCTGCTTAACGGCAGCTTCAACTGGACCCGCAGCGCCAGCACCAGCAACGAAGAGAATTTCACGGTGGTCGATCATCCACAGTTACTGGCGGCCTTCAGCCGCGAGTTCGAAAGCCTGTGGGCGCGTTACGCGGATAACTGATGGACGACTCGTCGACCGTTCGCCGACTTATCGGCTTCTACCGCAGCTGCTACCTGGCCGACAGTCGCGACCTGGATCTGGATAACCTGAGCAAGTTGCCGGCCGAGCGCTGGGCCTGGCTGGACGGACGCGAAGAACTGGTCAGCGGTAGGCTGCTCAGCCTGCCATTGACGGCGGAGCTGGGCGCGGCGCTGGAACGGCAACAGAGCCTTTATCAGCGCGAACTGCAGCTGATTTACGGGGTGCTGCCGATTTGCGGACGTCTGACCTCGGCCGATGCGCCCGCATTACCTATATGCGGCCCGCTGTTCTATTACGAAGCCCGCCTGGAGCCCACAGCCGACGGCCAGAGCCAATTGCTGACCATCGATCTGCAGCAGCCCCACGGCAATTGGCGTTTGCTGCGGCAGTTGCTCGGCGGCGAAGAGAGCGATGCGTTCGCCGGTTTGACCTTGCCCAGCGCAGCGCTCGATACCCTGGCCCTCGGCGAGTTGTTGTCCTGGGTCGCGGCCAATACCCAGGTGCAGGACGTTGCCGCCGCCGCCGGTTTTCCCGCCTTGGTCGACGCTACCGTGCTGGGCAAGGCGCTGCGCCGGCGCAGCCTCTCGCTGCAGTCTGGGGCCATGGTCGCGTTGGTGCCGCGCGGTAGTGGCAGCCGCGGCATCGCCCATGAGTTGCAGCAATTGCAGACTGCCAGCGAGCTGTCGCCGCCGTTGCGCCAGTTGCTTGGCGAACCCGCTCCGGTGGTTAGTGAAGCTGCCATCAGTTCACCGGAGAATCTGCCGGCGCAGCTCAGCACCGCCCAGTGCCGGGCTCTGGACAATGCCGCGCGCTATCCCTTGAGCCAGATCAGTGGCCCGCCGGGCACGGGCAAAAGCTACACCCTGGCCGCCCTGGCGCTGGATCGTTACCTGCAAGGCGAAAGCGTGTTGCTGGTCAGCCGCAGCGAGCAGGCGGTGAAGGTTATCGGGCAGAAGCTGCGCGACGACTTCGGTCTACGCGACGGTGTGCTCGAATGCGACGGTCAGGGCCAGCTCAAAGGACTGCGCGAGCGCCTGGCGCGAGCCCTGCAAGGCGAACTCGAAACAGTCGAGGAGGGCAGCGAACGTCAGCAGCGCCGAGAGCTCAACGACTTGCAACGCAGCGAACGGCGTTTGAGTCGAGCCTTTCGTCGCCGCGGTGAGCAGGCGCTCACCTGGAGCCGCCTGTTGTTGCGCGCCGAGCGCGGTAGCCTGAGTTTCTGGCAGCGCTGGTTGCAGGTGCCCTGGGTACGCAAGCGCGTCGCTTCCAGTGCGCGGCCCTGGGCGTTGCTCGATGAGTTGCGCGAATGCCAACAGCGCCGTCAGCGGCTCAGTCGCGACTACCTCAATACACGCCGGGCCCTGGGCTTGCAGCGCCTGCTGGCCCGGGACCGGCAAACCTTCGTGCACTACAACCAGGCGATTCGCGCGCGCAGCTCGCAGCGTCAATTGGCACTGTTTGAGGATATCGATCCGGCGCTGCTGCTGGCGGCATTTCCGATCTGGGTGGTGACCCTGGACGAGCTGCATCGCATGCTGCCGCTGCGTGCCGGCTTGTTCGACGTGATGGTGATGGACGAGGCGACCCAGTGCGATATCGCCTCGGCGCTGCCGGCCTTCCAGCGTTGCAAGCGCGCGGTGGTGGCGGGTGATGCGCGGCAATTACGGCATATCTCGTTTTTATCCATCGCCGCCGAGGCGCGGCTGGCCAGCCGTGCGGAAGTACCGGCCGAGCAGGGCGAGCAGTGGAGTTATAGAGCCAATAGCGTGCTCGACCTGATGGGCCTGCAACTGGCCCGCCAGCAAGCGGTGATCTTTCTCGACGAGCACTTTCGCAGCCGCCCGGCGCTGATCCGCTTCAGCAATCAACACTTTTACGACAACCGCCTGCGGGTGATGAAAGAGCGCCCGGGGCAGGAGGCTTGCGCCAGCCTGCAACTCGAACGACTGAGCGGCGAGCGCGGCGCCAGCGGGGTCAATCCGGCCGAGGTTGCGCGGGTGCTGGAGTTGCTCAGCGAGCATATGGCGCGTTATGCCGCCAGCCCGGTAAAGCCGAGCATCGGCGTACTCTCGCCGTTCCGTGATCAGGTCGAGGCGATCCGCAGGCAGGTCGCCGCGAGCCTGTCGCTCGAACAACTGCGTGAATTCCGCCTGCTGATCGCCACGCCCTACGGTTTTCAGGGCGAGGAGCGCGATCTGATGATCATCAGCTTCGCCCTGCATGGCGGCGGCGCCCAGGTTGCGACTTACCTCAATCGTGTGGATATGTTCAACGTCGCCATCACCCGCGCCCGCGAGCGCCAGGTGCTGCTGTTCAGCGGTGACGAGCAGCAGTTGCCGGCCCAGCACCTGCTGCGTCGCTATGTGGAATCCATTCGTCAGGCTGGGCCGACAGTTCGGGACGCGGCCGCTCAGGACGCTTTTCAGCGCCAGGTCTGCACCGCGCTCGAAGCCCATGGCGTCAGCACCTGGACCAGTTACCCGCTGGCCGGGCTGCTGCTGGATATCTTCTGCCAGCGCGGCGACAAGTGCCTGGCCATCGACCTGATCGGCTTTCCCGGCGAAGGCGAGGGCTTTCTCGAACTGGAGCGCTATCTGGTGTTGGCCCGCGCCGGTCTGGAAACCCTGCCGCTGAGCTATGGCTTGTGGACGCTTGAACCTGAACTGGCTCTGCAGGCCCTGCTGCAACGTTTGTAACTGGGGTGGGCGCGGGATTCGGGTTAGACTTGGCGCCTTTCCGAATAGCCAAGAAGCCCATCCATGGCCCTGCCGTCGACCACCTACAAAATCGAACTGAACCTCACCGACATGGATCGCAGCGTCTATGAGAACCTGCGTTTTACCGTGGCCAAGCACCCTTCGGAGACCGAAGAGCGCCTGGCAGCACGGCTGGTCGGCTATGCCTTGTTCTACCACGAGCATTTGGCCTTCGGTCGTGGCCTGTCCGATGTGGACGAACCGGCGCTGTGGGAAAAGAGCCTGGATGGTCGCGTGCTGCACTGGATCGAAGTGGGGCAGCCGGACAGCGAGCGCATGACCTGGTGTTCGCGGCGTACCGAGAAGTTCAGTCTGGTGGCCTACGGCAACCTGCGGGTGTGGCAGACCAAGGAGCTGGACCCGGTGCGCAGCCTGAAAAACATCAACGTGGTGGCGCTGGATCAGGAGGCCCTGGCCAACCTGGCGCTGGACATGCCGCGCTCGTTGAACTGGAGCGTGATGATCAGCGACGGCGAGCTGTTCGTCACCGATGAGCGTGGTCAGCATGAGCTGCCTATCGAGTGGCTGATCGGCGAGCGTTAAGTAGCTGCGGTCTGCGGGCCGTAGGGCGGGCGCAACCCGCCAAGCAAGGAACCCGGCGGGTTGCACCCGCCCTACATGAAAAAGAACGACCATGCGTATCGAAGCCCGCCCGTTACCCGCCATCCTGCCCGATCTGGGCAATCTGCCGCCGCTGTTGACCCGCCTGTATGCCGCCCGCGGCGTGCAATCGGCGGCCGAGCTGGACAAGGGTTTGGCGCGGTTGCTCCCTTATCAGCAGATGAAGGGTATGGACGCGGCGGTCGAACTGCTGGTGCAGGGCTTGCAGCAGGGCCAGCGCATGCTGATCGTCGGCGACTTCGATGCCGACGGCGCCACTGCCAGTACGGTCGGCATGCTCGGTTTGCGCATGCTCGGCGCGGCCCATGTCGATTATCTGGTGCCCAATCGTTTCGAGTACGGCTACGGCCTGACTCCGGAGATAGTCGCGGTGGCGCTCGAACGCGAACCGCAATTGCTGATCACCGTGGATAACGGTATTTCCAGCGTCGAGGGCGTGGCGGCGGCCAAGGCGGCCGGTTTGACCGTGCTGGTCACCGACCACCATTTGCCCGGCGCCGAGTTGCCGGCAGCCGACGCCATCGTCAACCCCAATCAGCCCGGTTGCGAATTCCCCAGCAAGGCCATGGCCGGCGTCGGGGTTATGTTCTATGTGTTGCTGGCGCTACGCGCGCGGCTGCGTGAGATCGGCTGGTTCACCGTGCAGCGGCCGGAGCCCAATCTCGGCGAGTTGCTCGATCTGGTGGCGCTGGGCAGCGTCGCCGACGTGGTGCCGCTGGATGCCAATAACCGCATTCTGGTCCATCAGGGCCTGGCGCGGATTCGTGCCGGGCGGGCGCGACCGGGCTTGCGCGCGATTCTCGAAGTGGCGGGGCGCGACCACAGACGCATCACCTCAACTGACCTCGGCTTTATCCTTGGCCCACGCCTGAACGCGGCTGGGCGTCTCGACGATATGAGCCTGGGCATCGAATGCCTGCTTTGCGACGACGACGCCCTGGCCCGCGACATGGCGGTGCAGCTCGACCAGCTCAACCAGGATCGCAAGGCTATCGAGCAGGGCATGCAGCGCGAGGCCCTGGCCCAGCTCAAAGACCTGCCGCTGGCGGATATGCCGTTCGGTCTGTGTCTGTTCGAGGCGGACTGGCACCAGGGCGTGATCGGCATTCTCGCCTCGCGCCTGAAGGAGCGCTACCACCGCCCGGCCATCGCTTTTGCCGATGCTGGCAATGGCGTACTCAAAGGTTCGGCGCGTTCGGTGCCGGGTCTGCATATCCGCGATGCGCTGGATGCGGTGGCGGCCAAGCATCCGCAGTTGATCAGTAAATTCGGCGGCCACGCCATGGCCGCGGGTTTGTCCCTACCCCAGGAAAACTTCGGTGCCTTCGCCGTGGCCTTCGATGCCGAAGTGCGCCGCCAGCTCTGCGAGGACGATCTGACCGGCCGTCTGCTCTCCGACGGCGCGCTGTCGATCGAGGAATTCCACCTGCCGCTGGCCAAGGAGCTGCGCAATGCCGGGCCCTGGGGCCAGCATTTCCCCGAACCGTTGTTCCATGGGGTGTTCCAGCTGACGCAGCAGCGCATCGTCGGCGAGCGCCATCTCAAGGTGGTGCTCAAGAGCGAATGCGGCAGCGTGCAGCTCGATGGCATCGCCTTCGGCGTGGATCGCGAACTCTGGCCGAACCCGACCGTGCGCTGGGTGGAGTTGGCCTACAAGCTGGACGTCAACGAATACCGCGGTCAGGAAACGGTGCAGCTGTTGATCGCGCATATTCAGCCGCGTTAGTCATGGCTCGCTAGTGCAAGGGCGTTGTGTAGATCTAAAGGACCCGGTACGTAGGTTGGGTTAGCGGCGATTATCGAGGTTTAAGTAGCGACATCGTCGTCAGCCGCCGCGTAACCCAACAAGGTCGTTATGCGGTGTTGATCCTAGATTGTCGCGCGGACCTCTTGTCGGGTTACGCGGCGTTCACTACGGCGTTGTCGATACTGGCGTGGGTCGCCGCTAACCCGACCTACGAAGTCGCAGCCTTACGAATAAACTAGGGTCTACGCTTTGAGCGCCTAGCTTGCGATAAAGGATCTGGGTTTGTTGTAGGACGGTCTTAGCCGCGCGGTGCGCCAGGCGCCGAGCCATCGGCCATGGCCCGTTCGCTCAGTTCGCTCCAGCGCGCGAGGAACTGCGGCGGCTGGCTGACGCGCTGTGGCGCCTTGGCCAGGAAAACCCCGAGGTCGTTGAACGAGTACACCGGCAGCAGATCGCTGCGCTCGCTGGCCGGGCGGATGCGTGGGTCGAGGTTGTCGAGGATCAGCGGTTGCGCATTGGGCTTGGCGTAGTAGGTCAGCACCATATGTGCCTGGTTCTGCTTGAGCGCTTTGACAAAGGTCAGGCGCAGTTTTTCGCTCGGCACGCCCATGCGCACCAGGCTGAAGTATTTGGCGATGGCGAAATCTTCGCAGTCGCCCAGGCCACGGCTCAAGGTTTCGGCAGGCGTGGCCCAATAGTCTTCAACGCCCCAGCTTTGCTGGTCGTCGACGAAGATTACCGAGCGATTGATAAAGCTATTGACCCGTTGCAGCTTGGCGCTCTCCGAGTCATTGCCGGCGCTATCCAGCAGGTTCTGCCAACTGGTCATGCGCGCGCTATTGAGTGCTTGCGGCAAGGCGCCGCTGGGCAACTCGGCGACCAGTGCCGGGCTGAACAGGCAACAGCCAGCCAGTAGGCAGCGTAGCCTGTGCGGGGCAGAGCGATAGGCGCGAGATGGCATCTAAGGGCGGTCTCCGGCTTAGGCTCTTGATAGCCTTTTGCCGTTGCGGAGCGTTGGGGTGCCATCCTATCGGCGTCAAAGACTCAACAACTGTGACGCTCGCCACTATTTGAACTATCTGCTGCCGTTAAACCGACGAACTGTCGTCGCTTAACCTAGGTTTCCCGGGCACGGCAATTTTTTGAAGCAATCTTGGCGTAGGGGACGCAGAAATCGGCTGTCTAAAATGGCCACCTACTACATAGACCCATCAGGGGAGATTTGAATGAATAGCCGCGGCTTGCTCGATCAGTTACTTAAATCCGGCCAGGACTTGTTGCAGAAGCAATCCGGCAGCAGTACTGGTGGTGGTTTGAATAGTCTCTTGACCGGTGCCGCCGGCGGTGCGCTGGGTGCCGGTGCACTGGGCCTGCTGCTGGGCAACAAGAAAGCCCGCAAGTTCGGTGGCAAGGCCCTGACCTATGGCGGCCTGGCGGCGCTCGGGGTGATCGCCTACAAGGCCTATGGCAATTGGCAGGCGCAGCAAGCCAGTGCGCCACAAGGCGAGCCGCAAACCCTGGATCGTTTGCCGGCACCGCAGGCCGAGCTGCACAGCCAGGCCATTCTCAGAGCCCTGGTGGCGGCGGCCAAGGCCGATGGCCATGTCGATGCCCGCGAGCGCCAGTTGATCGAGGGCGAATTCAGCAAGTTGACTGGCGATGTGGAGCTGCAGAGTTGGCTCGAAGCGGAGCTGAACAAGCCCCTTGATCCTGCCGACGTCTCCCGTGCGGCGACCACCCCGGAAATGGCCGCGGAAATGTATCTCGCCAGTGTATTGATGGTCGACGAAGAGCATTTTATGGAGCGCGCCTACCTGGATGAACTGGCCCGCCAGCTCAAGCTCGACCCGGCGCTGAAGACCGAGCTGGAAGCCCAGGTGAAATTGCAGCAGGGCGCCAGCTAAGCAGCGACGATCCGCTATGGCGATCCGTAAATCCCTGAAACACTCCACACAATCGCCATAGCGCCTACAAACTCCCACCACAAAGCGACCGCAGCATTGCCCCGTGTTTTGCATAACTCACGGGGAGCGTCGCCATGTTTCAAAATTCATCCACTACCAGGATCAGCGTCGGCCGCAGGTTTCTGTTACTGATCGTCTTGGTTCTGTCGCAGCCCGCGCTGGCCAGCGAGCAATCCGCCGCCGAGCACAGCGAAAGCCCATATTTCGCGGTGCAGAGCGACGATCCCGCAGTGGATCGCTTGCCGCTCAAGGCCACCAAGGTCGAGGTGCGGGTACTCGGGGTGATCGCCGATGTGCGGGTCGTCCAGCAGTACCGCAACGAGGGTACGCGGGCGCTGGAGGCGCGTTATGTGTTTCCCGGTTCGACCCGCGCGGCGGTGTATGGCATGACCGTGCACCTGGGTGATCGCGAACTGCAGGCGCAGATCCGCGAGAAGCAGAAGGCGCAGAAGGAGTACCAAGAGGCCAAGAGTGCCGGCAAGACCGCGGCCCTGCTCGAACAGCACCGCGAAAACGTGTTCCAGATGAATGTCGCCAATATCCTGCCCGGCGATGTGGTCGATGTGGAGCTGCGTTATACCGAATTGCTGCTGCCCACCGATGGCGTCTACAGCTTCGTTTTCCCTACCGTGGTCGGGCCGCGCTACAACGGCAGCGCCGGCAGCGAGAGCGACAAGGCCGGGCCTTGGGCCAGCACGCCTTATCTGCCCGAGGGCGAAGCGACGCGCGATGCTTTCTCGCTCGCGGTCGAGTTGCAATCGCCGGTGCCGCTGGCCGATATCCGCTCGCCGAGCCACAAGATCGAGCTGCAACAGACCGCACCTAGCCAGGCGCGGGTCAGCCTCGCCAGCGAGGGTGGGCAGAGCAATAACCGCGATTTCATCCTCGACTATCGCTTGAGCGGCGCCAGCTTCGAGAGCGGTGTGCTGCTGTCCAAGGGCACCGACGAAAACTTCTTTCTGGCCTTGATTGCGCCGCCGACGAAGGTGCCAAGCAAGATGCTGGTGCCGCGCGAATATATCTTCGTGGTGGATATC
This sequence comes from uncultured Pseudomonas sp., assembly GCA_946886875.1. Next base: position 5,323 of record CAMPJN010000067.1, on the reverse strand, counting down.
TCCGGCTCCATGCATGGCTTCCCGCTGGATACCGCCAAGCGCCTGCTGAAGAATCTGGTCGGGAGTTTGCGCCCGGTCGATAGCTTCAATGTGCTGCTGTTCTCCGGCAGTAGCACTATGCTCGCCGACAAGTCCCAGGCGGCTACTCCAGCAAATATCGCGACTGCGCTGGATATGCTCGACACCCAGATGGGCTCGGGCGGCACCGAGCTGCTGCCGGCGTTGCGCAAGGCCCTGGCGGTGCCGAGCGATCCGGAGCGGGCGCGCAGCTTTGTGGTGGTTACCGATGGCTTTGTGTCGGTGGAGCGCGAATCCTTCGAGCTGGTACGCAACAATCTGGACAAGGCCAATATGTTTGCCTTCGGTATCGGCAGTTCGGTCAATCGCCAGCTTATCGAGGGCCTGGCGCGGGCCGGGCAGGGCGAGCCTTTCGTCGTTCTCAACGAGGCTTCGGCGGACGAGCAGGCCGAGCGCTTCCGGCAGATGATCGATGCGCCGGTGCTGGCCAACCCGCAGGTGCGCTTCGAAGGTTTGGATGTCTATGACGTCGAGCCCGTGGCTTTGCCTGATCTGTTCGCCCAGCGGCCGCTGGTGGTGTTCGGCAAATGGCGCGGCGAGGCGCGCGGCAGTCTGCAAGTGGAAGGGCGCGGCGCCGCCGGGCCATATCGAGTTGAGGTGCCGATCAAGCCCGAGATGGCCCTTGAGAGCAATCAGGCGCTGGGCTATTTGTGGGCACGGCACAAGGTCGTCAGCCTGACCGATCAGGAAACCCTCGAAGGCGGCTATGTCCACAGCCAGGCGATTCTCGACCTGGGTTTGAAATACAGCCTGTTGACGCCCTACACCTCGTTTATCGCCGTGGATGAACGGGTGCGCAACCTCGATCCGGCCGCTGCCGCCAGCGTCAAGCAGCCGTTGCCGCTGCCTCAGGGTGTGAGCAATCAGGCAATAGGGTCGCTGGTATCAAGCACGCCTGAGCCCAGTGCCTGGCTGATGCTGCTGGTCGCCGCCCTGGGCATGGGTTGGCTGGCGCGCCAACATGCTCGCCAGGAGCAGGCATAAATGATGCGTGCGCTGCCCATGTCGTGGCCGCGGGCTTGGATCAACCCGCCGAGTTGGCTGTGGTTGCTGTTGCCGGCATTGGCGCTGTGGCCGGTGTGGCAGTGGAGCGCACGGCGGATGAGCGATGGTTCCGACGATCCGTTCGGCATAGTCGCGCTGAGCGCTTTATCGCTGATGCTCTGGCGCGAGCGCAGCCAGTTGTCTGCCGCGCCACGATTGCCCTGGGTGCTGCTGGCATTGCTGCTCTGTGCTGCGACCGTACTGGCGCCAGGGTTACCCCCACTAGCGCGCGCGGTAGTGGCGGTGTTGGCATTGTTCGCCGGGGTGCTGGCGCTGCGCGAGCCGGGTCAGGCGCTGCTGGCCTGGCTGGGCTTGGGCTTGTTGGCACTGCCGATCATGTCGTCCTTGCAGTTCTTTATCGGCTATCCGTTACGGGTGCTGACCGCCGAGATCAGTGCCTGGTTGCTGCGCGCGGGTGGGCTCGAAGTGCTGCGTCAGGGCAGCACGCTGGAGGTGGCTGGGCAACTGGTAATGGTCGATGCGCCCTGTTCGGGCATCCAGATGGCTTGGGTCGCCTACTTCACCGCGTTCGCCACCGCCGCCTGGCTGCGTCTGAGCGATCGCCAGTTGCTGCGCCGCTTGCCGCTGCTCGGGGTGTTGATACTGGCCGGCAATATCCTGCGTAACAGCCTGCTGATACTGCAGGAAACCGGGCGCCTGGATTGGCCGGGCTGGATGCATGAGGGGACCGGCCTGCTGGTGTTCATCGGGGTTTGTACCCTGGTGCTGCGTTATATGGCGAGCGGCGCCGTGTTTACGGCTTCGGTGACTGATATTCCTCACCGCCGACCAGCACTATCGCCGGCGTTGCAAGCGGGATTGCTTGCGGCATTCGTGGCCTTGGCGCTATGGCCGCTATTGGCCAAACCGGCTGCAGTTGAGCCGCGATACGGCAATTTCGTCGAGTGGCCCACCCGCTTCGCCGGCCAACCTTTGCGACCGCTGGCCCTGTCGGCAGTGGAGCAGCGTTTCGCCGCACAGTTTCCCGGCGCCATCGCCCGTTTCAGCGCGGGTACGCAACTGGTCACCTTGCGCCATGTCAGCCGGCCGACCCGCAAGCTGCACCCGGCAGCGGACTGCTACCGCGGCCTGGGTTATCGCATCCAGGCCATGCATCTGGAACAGCGTACTGAGGGGGCTGGCTTGCAGCGCTGCTTCGTCGCCAAGGGTCATGGCGTCGATCTGCGTGTATGCGAGTACATCGAAGATGCCGCTGGGCAGAGTTTCAGCGATAACTCGGCCTGGTATTGGTCGGCGCTCAGCGGTCGTTCGGCGGGGCCTTGGCGCGCGGTAAGCACGGCAGAGAGGTTGTGAAAAAACTCCCGTTCGCAGTGGCGGACAAGGCTTGGCCATCTCCGCCCTACGGTCGCCTGGGGTAGGCGTTATCTTGGACTAATCGACGGTGCCGACTTCGCTGCGATTGCGCCCGGCCGCCTTGGCCCGGTAAAGCGCGCGGTCGGCGATCTGCAGCAGTTGCGCCGAGCTGCTGTCGTCGTCCGGGATTAGGTAGGCGACGCCCAAACTCAAGGTCACCCAGGTGGCGGTGGGCGAGGCGGCATGTTCCAGATGCAGCGCCTGCACGCCATTGCGCATGGTTTCGGCCAAGGCCAGCGCGGCTTCGATGCCGGTATCCGGCAGCACTATGACGAACTCCTCGCCGCCATAACGGGCCACCAGATCGGTGGGGCGTTGTACCTTGGCCTGCAGCAGCGCTGCGACCCGTTGCAGGCAGCGGTCGCCGGCCTGGTGGCCGTAATGGTCGTTGTAGTCCTTGAAATGGTCGATGTCGGCCATGATCAGGCTGATCGGGTTGCCCAGGCGCTGGGCGCGCTTCCATTCCAAACCGAGGGTGTATTCGAAGCAGCGGCGGTTGGCAATCTGCGTCAGCGGGTCCTGATGGGTCAGCTGCAGCAGGGTTTCGTTGGTGGTGCGCAGGTTGTGTTCGGCCTGATGGCGATTGGTGATTTCCCGCTGCAGCGCCTTGTTGATCAGGTTCAGCTCCTGGCTCAGGCATTGCGCCTGCTCCCGGGCGCGGTGCAGGCGACCGATGATCAGGGCGAGCAAGGTGCTGAGTAGCGCCAGGATGGCCAGGGTCACAGCGGCCACTTCGAACAGCAGCGGGCGGGCGCTGAACGGGGTGATATCCAGGGTTTGGTCGATTTCCAGGACCCCGCGCAGGTCGCCGACCCGCCAGTCGTGTCGTGGCGAATCGGCATGGCTGTTGTGGCAATCGACGCAGGCGGCGCGCATGCGATCGGCGGTAGCGTAGCGCAGCACCAAGTGCTCGCCCTGTTGCTCGAAACGATAGAACGGCTGCTCGGGGTCAGCCTGCAAGGCTTGCCAGGCCTGCTCGGCGAAGCTATCGCGCAGGCCGCCTTGCTGGGCTCGCCAGGGAAACGGATAAGGGCTGTAGAGGCTGGTGTGCAACAGCGAGCCCTGTTTGCCCAGGCGGCTGCCGAGCAGCATGCTCATGGTCGCCGGCAGCGGGATGGCGTTGGGGTCGTCCTGGTAGTCGTGGCTGATGGTCATGCCGTGCTGGCGGGCTCGCGTCACCACCTCGGAGGTATAGAGGCTGCGAAACTCGCTCAGAGCGGCGGTATAAAGCTGGGCGTTCTTCAATGCCGCATTGTGCAATTGCCGGCTGAACACCTGTTGCAGGTGCCAGCTCAGCCCGCCCAGGCTGAGCAGCAGGATTAGCGTCATGCCAAGCACGGCGTGGGCCTGGAACAGATCGAGGCCCTGGTTCAGCCAGCGGCGAAGGAGCTGCATCGTACGGAAATCTCGGAAGAGGGCGACTGGAGTGCTTGTGCAGTATAGAGAGCCTGGCTGTGCTCCGCTGATCTGCCTGGTCAGTGCCGGGCTGCCAGGTGAGACGGACTGGGGTATACTCGCCGGCTTTTCCGAAAGTTTGACCTGCGAGTGCCGCCAGCCATGGAAATCAACCCGATCCTGAACAGCATCAAGGACCTCTCCGAGCGCACCCTGACTATTCGGGGGTATCTTTGACTACGATCAAAAGCATGATCGGTTGGTCGAAGTAAACCGCGAACTCGAAGACCCGAACGTCTGGAATAATCCCGAATACGCACAGAATCTCGGGCGTGAGCGTGCCTCCCTGGCATTGATCGTCGACACCATCGACGACCTCGACGGCAGTTTGGCCGATTCCCGCGATCTGCTGCAGATGGCCGCCGAAGAAGAAGACCAGGCCGCCGTCGACGATGTGGCCGCTGAAGTCGAACGTCTGCGCGGTATCCTCGAAAAAATGGAATTCCGCCGCATGTTCAGCGGCGAGATGGACCCGAACAACGCCTACCTGGACATCCAGGCCGGCTCCGGCGGCACCGAAGCCCAGGACTGGGCCAACATGCTGCTGCGCATGTACCTGCGTTGGGCCGACAAGCGTGGTTTCGACGCCACCATCATGGAACTGTCCGCCGGTGAAGTCGCCGGGATCAAGGGCGCCACCGTGCATATCAAAGGCGAGTACGCCTTCGGTTGGCTGCGTACCGAGATCGGCGTGCATCGTCTGGTGCGCAAGAGTCCATTCGACTCCGGCAACCGTCGCCACACCTCGTTTACCGCGGTGTTCGTTTCGCCGGAAATCGACGACAACATCGAAATCGAGATCAATCCGGCCGACCTGCGCATCGACACCTACCGCTCCTCCGGTGCCGGTGGTCAGCACGTCAACACCACTGACTCGGCGGTGCGGATTACCCACGTGCCGACCAATACGGTGGTCAGCTGCCAGAACGAACGCTCCCAGCACGCCAACAAAGACACCGCGATGAAGATGCTGCGCGCGCGTCTGTACGAGCAGGAGGTGCAGAAGCGCAGCGCCGCTTCGCAGGCGCTGGAAGACACCAAATCGGATATCGGCTGGGGCCACCAGATCCGCTCCTACGTGCTCGACCAGTCGCGGATCAAGGATCTGCGCACCGGTGTCGAGCGCAGTGACTGCGTCAACGTGCTCGATGGCGATATCGACGAGTACTTGGTGGCCAGCCTGAAACAGGGGCTATAAACCTTACGTCGTAGGAGCCAGCTTGCTGGCGATCCGGCGATCCGACATCCCGCCGACTCGCCACGAAAGAGCATCGCCAGCAAGCTGGCTCCTACCAAACCACATTGGCATTTACGCGTCAGGCAGATAGAAAAGACCATGAGCGACCAACAACTCGACCACCACGAACTGCAA
>CAMPJN010000066.1 GCA_946886875.1 uncultured Pseudomonas sp. | reverse complement strand
AAACATCATGGCAGACAGCAAACCAATCAATTGGGCTTATCCGTTCAAATCCAAGACGGCAGCCGAAGGCGAAACCAGCCAAGGCAGCGTTACTGCCGAGAGTTATTACGATGCTTTGGCCAAGGCCAAAGATGGCTTCTATCCCATGGGCGCCAATGGCCTCTGGCATGGCGGCATCCACTTCGATGATGGCACCGCTGCTAGCCTCGATCAGTCCGCGATCCATTGCATCGCGGACGGCGAGGTGATCGCCTACCGCATCGATCAACGCTGCCCCACCACTCAATACGGCGAAGGCCCAACGGTCAAACACCTGCCATTCTCAACCAGCTTCGTGTTGGTCAAACACCGGTTGGAGCTGCCACCAGTGCCCAGCGCTCCTGCCGCGGAGGCAAGCGAAACCGAAGAGGCTGCTCCTGCTAGCAGCGCATTGACGTTCTACAGCCTCTATATGCACCTGGCGGACTGGGCAAGCTACAGCAATGCGGATGCGCCGACCCCGCCAGCTTTCTTCGGCGAAACGCTGTACAGCGTAAAGGCCGATAAGGCTAGCGATGGCGTGCTCGGTTTGCGCGTACGTGCAGCGGCCAGGGATGGCGCGGTCACCGCACTGCTACCGAAAGGCACCAAGGTCAAAGTCGGTGATGCGGACGACGAATCGCCCGCCTGGCGCAAATTGCTCAGCATTCTTGAAGGCAGTGCTATCCCTGCACTAACGGGCGAAGAACTGGGCTGGGTCTACACCAGCGAGCTGCAAGCCGTGAACAGCGAAGCGGATACCTTTCTGGTTGCGGACGACGCCAACGACAGGGAAGCGACATTAGCCCCGCAGCCGGGGCTGAATGTCAGAAAAGCGGCCAACAGCGGTAGCACGATAACCGGCCTGTTGCCTGTAGGGGCCAAATGCTCGCTCAAAGCGGGAACAGCGGCATACCGCGAACTGCAGCAAATCGTTGAAGGGCAGGACATCGCGCCGCTATCGGCCAACAGTGTTCACAACATTCAAGGCTTCGTTCACTTCGCCTCACTGCAAGCCAGCCAAGCCGTCCCAACGCTCGATACCGTGCACCTTCTGCCCCAGCCCTATCCCATCAAGGCTGGCGAACTGGTTGGGCATCTCGGCAAGTATCAAAACTTCGACGACGCCCGCCCCCGCGCGATGCTGCACCTTGAAGTATTCACCAGTGAGGACGTTCCCGCATTTATCGCGCAAAGCAGCGCAATCGGGGAGGAACTACCGGACGAACAGAAAACCCTGATCAAAGTGGACAAGGGTTCAAAAATCATCCAGCCCGCAGCCGCCGATGCACAAATCGAAGCGGGCGCAGACGTAAGCATCTGCAGCGATTCACCCAAAGCCGGTCGCTGGGCCAAGGTACGTAAGTACGCCATCTGCAACGCTGACAAGAACACCGAGCTGGGCAGATACAACAACACTGACTCCACCTACCCGCTGAGCACCACCCAGAAGGCCACCTTGGCAGCAAGAATGGGCATCGACGTTGCCGACATGCCGGATCAGGTCGACTTCCTCAAGGTCTACTTCAATTCGGTCGAAGGCGGCGACGCCCATGATTACGACACAGGCACCATCCCCACGACCCATCCATGGCGCAAAGTCGGTGCGGCGGTAGGGGAGCCCGTCTGGGTCGAACGCTCCAACCTGAACGCCCAAGGCCAGCGCAGCAGCACTGCTGGCGCACTCGCCGCCTGGAGCGCATTCCCCTTGCATACCCTCATCGAAGGTCAGCCCTGCGGCTACGCGCGCATTCTGCCCGCCGCCTCCTGGGACGGCTTGCCCGACGAACGCAAAGCCATCGACCCGGACAAGGTGCACTGGTGGTATGTCACCGTCGGCGACCTGGAGGGTAACGACATCTCCGGTTGGGCAGCGGAAAAAGACCTGATCGTCAGCCGTCATTCGCCCTGGGAATGGCCAGGCTTCAGCACCATCCAAGACAAACTGCCCCTGGACGCCCACCTGGCAAGAACCCTGGACGCCACCGAGCGCGCCACGGAAGAAGAAACCCAAAGCTACGCCGCACTGATCGAAGAGGCAGAGCGCGGCGAGATTCTCAGCGGGATATACGACGCCATCGACCTGCCTGACGAAAAGGGAACCCGCGACAAAAAACTCACTCCAGCCGAACTCAAAACCGCCCTCGGCAAACCCTGGCTGGCGCAGCAACTTTCCCTCTTGATCAGCCAGCACGAAAGCGAGTGGTTCTGGAACGAAGGGAAGTGGAACCAGCTGGACAAACTGATGGACCACACCCCGGCTGACCCTAACCTGAACTGGGTCGCGGAGAAAGGACGAATCAACGCGCTATCTTGGTGGAAGGAATTGGCTGGCCAGCCTGGGATTGCTGCAGATGGGGTGGCTTGGCATTTTCATCCAAAGGCAATGGTGGAAAACTTTAGGACTAAGAATAAAAATTATTGCTCGAAATGCAAAAAGAACATATCGATAACTTATGAGCTAATGAAAAAAATATGCCCAAGCTCCACCACAGAGGAGTTTATCAAGGGTTTCATTCTGCACACTGGTAATCTTTTTGAGAAATATGATGTCAACTCCTGTAGCCAAGTAACCCACCTCCTTGCACAGGCCAAACATGAAACAAAACGTTTCACTGCATTCCGCGAATCACTTTACTACTCCAGCTATACAGCTCAACGCCTGTATGATATGGCACCAACAGCAATTAACAATGGCTTCATACGTAAAGGTCTAACCTTTTCCACCGATGCAGCCAAACTTCAATATATCGAAGACCATCTACTGAAGAACGACGCAGGATACGGTGAACATTCATTTGGCAGCAACGAATACCCAGGCAATGATTATCGTGGGCGAGGTTTGCTCCACCTTACCCATTACTCAAACTATCACGCTTGCGCCTTGGCGATAGGTAAACCAATCGATGCAGATCCGACGCTGGTACAAAGTGATATATCTGTAATTGTCGAAACTGGACTCTGGTTCTGGAAAACAAACAACCTGAAAATCCACGCAGAAAACGCTGCACTCACAGAAGATGAAGCCGTGACGAAAATCACGAAAATCATCAATGGCGGGGATAAAGGCCTTCCGGAAAGAAAGCAGTTCAAGCGCGAGATCACCGAGGCATTCATTGAGCTATACGGAAATTGTTCTTCATGAATAGAATCAAGAAACTATTATGCTTACTGACTTTTCCTGCCATGTTTAATGCGTGCTACGCAGACGAATCGGCCTGCAGGGTTAAGTCTGCAAAAGATCTATATAGCCCAATGGCCTTGGATGCAAATGTCGCTATACGCTTTAAATATTCAAACATATCCGTTGACCCAAGTGGCGATATTTTTCCAATCATTATAGTTGGAAAAAATTGCGATACCGGAATTGAAACGCAAATCGCAGAACTCCCTTATCTTGGCGACCCGGGAAAAGTGGAGAGCGCCTTCTTAGCCGACTCGGATTTCGACGGCAAGGCGGAGCTCTTTGTTATTCATAGAACAACCCTGTACTCCGACACGGGCATTAGCTACGGCTCTGACTACTTCACAACACTGGTTTACAGGCGCCTATCACCTCTAACTTACGAATGGAACGAACGAGTTAGCACTTACTTCGGTGCAGGAGGAGATGTTCTGTTATCGCCGGAAAGCGATGAGCTTATATACGAATATCCTTACAAGTCCGAAACATCCATCCAGAACGAGCTCGTTTCTGAGCAATATAGAGCCTGGTTCGAGCAGAGAACTATCACTACCAAAGTATTAAGAAAAACCTATTTACACAGTCAGGCCAACATTGCGGACAAAAGCTCAAAGTATTTGATTGCTGAAGACAAGGTTCGCGTGATTAGCCAGAACGCTGGTTGGCTGAAGGTTGTGTTCTACAACAAGAAAAAAGGCTCCGTAACAGGATGGATAAAATGTAACGACACGACAATATGTGATTCGGAGATATAGTTCGAGGATAAACCACAGAATACAGAATAATAGGGGACAGGAATAATAGGAATAATAGGGACAGGGAATAATAGGGGACAGACCACGGTTTCTGGGGCGCGATAATCGTGCTCTGACCCCAATTTCCCCAACAATGTCTGACAACTAAAAATGGCTTGGCATACCAAGTGTTCGATTTAATAGACGAGCAAACTACCTGAAATAATACATGAGAAAAATATCCAAATTATTTATCTCGGCATTTCTCCCAACAGTATCCATCAGAGGTGAACTTGATTATTCAAAAATAGCCGAAGCAAGCTCTGCACGAATCGAAAATGCACTCGTACGCTACTCTAGGCTATATGAAGAACCATGCGCATACATCCAAATAATTAACCCGAAAAGCTGGGAAGCAATAGAAACAGCACGCATTTGCGAATTTAACGGCCTATCTTTTGCTACGGAGGTTGCTGATGCATATTTTAGCAAGCCTGAATTTTCCAAGGATGGCGTCCACCTACAGCTAAGCATAGTACCCTTGGAGCCGACAGGAGAACAAAACAAAAGATGTTTCGTGCCAATTAAAGACAAGAAAATCGGCACTATCGAATGTATAGCCAGCAACTAGATTGGCCGTCTTAAATAACAAATCAATAGCACAACAGTGAAAGCGCAACAAGAGACAGACCGCGGCTTTTTAAGCGCGATAATCGCGGCCTTTACCAATACACCAATACCGCACAAATATGATAAACAACTACTGCCTAGCTACTCTATTTGTCGCCCTAATCGGACACTCGACCGTGATCCAGGCCGAGCAAAGCAACAAACCAGTTCCTCCTTTCTGTTACGGCCACCTGACGGAGCTACTCAGAAATAGTAACTTTCCCTTCAGATACGTGAGTAAGGAAAAAACCAATTTACTGGTCAATGAAGACACCGGTGATAGCGTGACAGCGAAGGTTGTATTCGATATGGATGGCACTGGCCCATTGGCTGGGTCAAGTACGAGGTTGCCCAGAGGCGGTTGCTCAATATCTCAGCCGAATTGGAGGAGCCCGAAGCACTGCGCTTTGATATTGTCCATGCCCAGCAGTACGAGCAGTGCCTGAATCAATCCGCTGCCCCCATGCAGAAGCCGAAAGCGATAGCCTCTACCTCATTGGAAACTTTTGACTTCAAAGAAGCTACCGCACGCCATCTAAGCCTCCACAATGAAGGTTTCGTCTCCCAATGCGCATATAACTTGCCAGGTCAGGAGTCATCAGATAGGGCGCTAGTCGCCGAACTCGATAGTTCGCTTTATCTGAAATGGCAGGGCGCGCTTATCGAGTTCGAGCAGTTGGCTATTGGCGAGGACTCTGCTGAATATGCCAACCGCAATCACATGGTCCAGCTTAGCTATCGGATCATGCGGCGCATCAACTTCTCTGAGTACCGGGAATCCGATGACCGGGAAGTAGATATGCGTATCGATACACCTACTGGTAGCCACGCCCTGCAATTAATCGGTAGAAGCTGCGGAATCTGACGCCGCTCATCGCCGCTTCACCCTGCAGCCTCCCCCCACCAAACAGCAATTCGCCTTATACCGTTTTCGCTCACTTCTCGCTTATTGATCCCTTCCCGAACTAAAGCAAATGGCCATCCTCAGCCCGCTCGCCCCATGGTTTCTGCGTTGCCGGGCTAAGTGCCGATTTGGCGAAATGGAGGCTATCGAAACCATGGGCATAGCCTATTTTCGAGCCCCGCCATTCTGGCCTAGCCCTACGGGGTGCCATGGAGAAACTGGAACGCTTTGGCGGACGGGTGCCTCCATATGACTGAAGGAATCAAGCACCATCAGGAGATCACCATGAAATCCATCCTCGTTAACGCGCCGGCTCGGCTGGCGTTGGCTATTACCCTCGTCGCCACCGCTGCCGACGTTTACGCCGCGCCGGACAAGCCGCCGTCCAGCTATATGCCGGTGGTGATCGAGGAGCCTTTCGCCGAGATCATGCAACGCATGGTGGCGGACAAACCCAAGCACGAGAAAACCCATAACAGCCTGCTCGAACAGCGCTACGACCTCAGCGACAAACCGGCCAGCGGGGTGACCATGAGTCGCGGCAAGCCGGTGCAGGGCGGCGTTAGGGTGAAGCTGGCGGACGGTAGCAGCTGGCAGCAGTTGAACGAGTTGAGTGCGGAGGAGATTCGTCAGAAGAAGCTCTTTCCGCCCGGCTTTCTGCCCTTGCCGCATCCCAATCATGCCGAGGGCGGCATGGTCTTTCCACAGTTCGTTATCGATGAGATCAAAAACCAGGAAGGCCGCGACCTGACCCGCTTCGATCTGGATTTCGATCTGCCGGATCATTTCCTGCCGGAGTTTCCTGCGCCGATCTATCTCACCACCCGCCCAGATCTCGGCGATGTGTCCCAGGGCAAGCAGGTGACTCTGGCCAACTTCCATGCGCTGTTCAACGGCATTCTCAACCCCAAGCAGTTGGAAGGCCTGCGCTTGCTGCTGACGCCATTCCCGCAGCAGCAGTTCAACGCCACCGAGGACCGGCGCAGCGAGCATCCGAGCCGCGGCGTGGCCTGTCTGGATTGCCATGCCAATGGCCATAGCAACGCCGCCACCCACCTGGTCGGCGATATCCGTCCGCAGGAGTTCCGCCACCGCATCGACACGCCGACGCTGCGCGGGGTGAATATTCAGCGCTTATTCGGCTCGCAGCGCGCGCTCAAATCGGTGGAGGATTTCACCGAGTTCGAGCAGCGCGCCGCCTACTTCGACGGCGACCCGGTGATCGCCACCAAGAAAGGCGTGAACGTGCTCGAACGCGGCAGCCAGGTGCATTTCATGGGCGAATTCCAGGCGTTGCTGGACTTCCCGCCGGCCCCCAAGCTGGATGTTGAAGGTCATCTCGATCCGACCAAGGCCAGCGAGCAGGAGCTGCGCGGCGAGGAGCTGTTCCACGGTAAGGCCGCCTGCGCCGGTTGCCACGCGCCGCCCTATTACACCGACAACCTGATGCATAACCTGAAGACCGAGCGCTTCTTCGAACCGCAAATGATCAATGGCCGCATGGCCAGTCAGGACGGCCCGATCAAGACCTTCCCGCTGCGCGGCATCAAGGATTCGCCACCCTATCTGCATGACGGCCGGCTGCTGACGCTGGAAGACAGCGTGGAGTTCTTCAATCTGGTGCTGCAGCGCAAGCTTGACGAAGCGGAGAAGGCTGATCTGGTGGCGTTTTTGAGGGCGTTGTAGAAGGTGATGCGCCAGAAGTGCGTTGCGGTTCGTAGGGTGGGTTTGGCGCATGCAGCCAATAGCGATGATTCAACAAGATCCGTTGCGCCGTAACCCACCACTGGCGCAACGCAGGATATCGCTTGGTGGGTTACACGGCTCACCACTCTAGCGGCGCCTGATCGTTATGCTCCAAGCGCCGCTAACCCAGCCTACAAAAGCTGCGCGCTCCGGCCCAGCCTTTGGCGCGTTCGCTACAGATCCTCTTCCGCCACCATCCGCACCTGCCCTGCATCCAGCGCATAGGCCGCATCCGCCAGCTCGTTGCTGACCGGTTCGACCTTGAGGGTGCCGCTGACCCAGAGCGGGGCGTAGATGTCTTCCAGCTCGATGCCTTGCGGGTAGCGCACCAGCACCAACTGGTTCGGCGGCGGTGGCGGTACGTGGATGCAGGCGCCGGGATAGGGAACCAGGAAGAACAGGGTGCTGCGGCCTTCGGCGTCGCTTTCCAGGGGCACTGGATAGCCGCCGAGGCGGACTTGTTTGCCATCGAATGCGGCCACGGTTTTCGCCGAATACATCACCGCCGGCAAGTCCTTGGCTTGCTGTTTCAGGCCACCGGGGTTGTAGAAATCGCTGTTCTGCTCCGGTGTGTCGTGGCTGATTTCCGGCATGTTCTCCAGCGCCAGGCGATCCTCTTCCGGCATCAGTTGCAACCAGTCGGTTTCAGGGAGTTCGGCGCGGGCGAGGCCGCAAAGTAGAAGCAGGGACAACAACCAGTAGCGCATCGGCACACTCGTTCAGCAGGGAAAATGGACCGATGGCTACCAGCTGGAGGCCTATCAATCCCGTTTAACGATCAGGGCGTAGATTACCAGCAAGATAATCGCGCCGATCACCGCGCCGATAAAACCGGCCGCCTCGCCGGCTTGGTAAATGCCCACTGCCTGGCCACCATAGGTCGCAGCGATTGCGCCACCGATGCCGAGCAGGATGGTCATGATCCAGCCCATGCTGTCGTTGCCCGGTTTAAGAAAGCGTGCGATCAAGCCGACGATCAGCCCGATAAAAATGGTGCCGATAATGCCCATGGCGAAACTCCTGATGGTCGATAAGGGTGAACCTTCTCAGACCGCCAGGCGGCGTGTCCGTTCGTCCCACGTGGCGACGACCGGGATTTAGGGTAGCCGGCCGCTACTCTTCGGTGGACGGCGGTGCGACGCCGTAGCGACGATAGATCGCAACGATCTCGCCGCTCTCGCGCATACGCCGCAGCTCAAGGGCCAAGCGATCGTAGATCGCCTGCTTTTGCCCCCGATAGAGACGTAACGAAGCACCATAGTAATTGCCGATGGATTGATCGTACTGGTAATTGGCGTAGCGGTACTCACTGAAACCTATCTTGTGGAACTGCGCCTCGATGGCTTCGCGGTCGAGTACCGCCAGGGCGTCCAGGCGCCCGGCGCGAAACATTCCGGCCAGCACATGGTCGTCGGTGGCCAGCACCTTGCTGATCAAACCATCGTTGTCGAAAGGGTCGAAGTAGGCGGTGCCGCGTTTGGCTCCTATCACGCCCTCGCGCAGGTCGGCGTAGCTGCGCAGGCTGGCTTCGCGGCCAGGTTTGACGATAAAGCGGATGCTTTTGCGCTGCGTGCCTATAGCCGGCAGGAAGTGCACATAGGCCTTGCGCTCGTCGGTGAACAGCACTCGCGGTACCAGGTCGATACGCCCCGATTTGAGGTCTTCCAGGCTGCGCACGAAGGGTGCGTAACGCCACTCGATACGCGCGTCGATGCGCTTGGCGGCGGTGTCGAGGATGGCGATCAGCGGGCCATTGGGCTCGTTATCGAGCGCCTGCATTTCCGGCGGGCGCTCGCGGTAATCGGCGCGTAATACTAGTTCGGCGTGGCTAGCAGGCGGTAGCAGTAACAAGCACAGCAATAGCAGATGCTTCATGACTCGGCTCTTGTGTATGGCCCGTACACAAGAGCTTAGTCATGAATTGGCAGTGCAGGTGTTCAACCCTTGGCGATCAACGCTTCGACCGCGGCGATCTGCTGGTCCAGGGTGGCGCGATCGGCGCAGCGCAGGGTGGCGTGGCCGACCTTGCGCCCGACCTTGAAGGCCTTGCCGTAGTGGTGCAGATGGCAGTCGTCGATCGCGATCACCTTATCCACCGGCGGCACTTCACCGATGAAATTGAGCATCGCGCTCTCGCCGACCTTGGCGGTCGAGCCCAGCGGCAGGCCGGCGACGGCGCGCAGATGGTTCTCGAACTGGCTGCACTCGGCGCCTTCGATGGTCCAGTGCCCGGAGTTGTGCACACGCGGGGCTATCTCGTTGGCCTTGAGGCCGCCATCCACTTCGAAGAACTCGAACGCCAGCACGCCGACGTAATCGAGCTTGTGCAGCACACGGCCGACGTAGTCTTCGGCCAGGGCCTGCAGCGGATGGTCGCTGCTGGCGATGGACAGGGCGAGGATGCCGCTGTCGTGGCGGTTATGCACCAGCGGGTAGAAGCGCGTTTCGCCATCGCGGCCGCGCACGGCGACCAGCGAGACTTCGCCGGTAAAGGGCACGAAACCTTCGAGAATGCAGGGCACGCTGCCCAGTTCGGCGAAGGCGCCAGTGACGTCTTCGGGTTTGCGCAGTACCTTCTGCCCCTTGCCGTCGTAGCCCAGGGTGCGGGTCTTCATCACCGCCGGCAGGCCGATGGACGCGACAGCGGCGTCGAGGTCGGCTTGCGACTGGATATCGGCGAACTCGGGGGTGGGGATGCCGAGGTCCTTGAACATCGACTTCTCGAACCAACGGTCGCGGGCAATGCGCAGCGATTCGGCGCAGGGGTAAACCGGCACGAACTGCGAGAGAAAGGCCACGGTCTCGGCCGGCACGCTCTCGAACTCGAAGGTCACCAGATCGACTTCATCGGCCAACTGGCGCAGGTGATCCTGATCGCCGTAGTCGGCGCGGATATGCTCGCCGAGGGCCTGGGCGCAAGCGTCCGGCGCCGGGTCGAGAAAGGCGAAGTTCATCCCCAGGGGAGTACCCGCCAAAGCCAACATGCGACCAAGCTGGCCGCCACCTATTACACCGATCTTCATCTGTTACGCCTCACGCGGGTCCGGGTTATCCAGAACGGCTTCGGTCTGTTCCTGGCGGAACTGCTTGAGTGCGGCATGGAACTGCGGGTGCTGGTGACCGAGGATACTCGCCGCCAGCAACGCCGCGTTGATCGCGCCGGCCTTGCCGATGGCCAGGGTGGCGACCGGAATACCGGCCGGCATCTGCACGATGGAGAGCAGCGAATCGACGCCGGAAAGCACCGCCGACTGCACCGGCACGCCGAGTACCGGCAGATGGGTCTTAGCCGCGCACATGCCCGGCAGATGCGCCGCTCCGCCAGCGCCAGCGATGATCACCTGGATACCGCGACCGTCGGCCTGTTCGGCGTACTGGAACAGCAAGTCCGGGGTGCGATGCGCCGACACCACCTTGACTTCATAGGGAATGCCCAGCTTTTCCAGCATATCGGCGGTGTGGCTAAGGGTGGACCAATCGGACTTGGAGCCCATGATCACGCCAACCAGTGCGCTCATCGTCGTGCCTCTTTATCAAGCGCCTCACGGCGCGTCAAAAACCAACAAGCCACGCAGAGGGCGTGGCTTGTCATGTTTGGGTCAAACCCGCGGCCGGCGGGTTTAAAGGCGGCGCAGTATAGCGTAACGACACCAATAGCGCCCCCCCTGCATGACCGTCTGTCCGCTGGGTGAGGTAGCGAAGGCAAGGGGCTTTTCTAGGGAAACTCTGGAGAAGACTTCTGATTTTGGCAAAATACCCGGACGTCACCCGCCGAGTTTTCCGATAAAGCAGATGACCTTCGCCGACGCCGAGTATGCCGGCAAGCGCAAGCAGACCCGTAAAGAATTGTTCCTGGTCGATATGGATCAGGTTGTGCCGTGGAAGGACTTGATTGCCTTGATCGACCCGCACTACCCCAAGGGTGAAGGCGGACATCAAGCCTATTCGCTGATGGCAATGTTGCGGGTTCACCTGATGCAAAACTGGTTCGGCTACAGCGGCTCGGCGATGGAAGAAGCGCTGTACGAGACGTACCATCCTGCGCCGGGTTGCGTCTGGAACGCATTCCCGACGAAACCACCATCCTAAACTCCCGCCGGCTGCTAATGCAGAAAATGGCTGCCAAGAGGAGCTCGCGGCGGCTAAAACTCAGAAATAAGCGGGCGATCTGATCATTTTTGATCGGTTTGCCGCTTTCAAAATCGGCGGAGGCTGAAGTCGACCGGAAAAACAGGGCTACTTCAGACCATCCCTGATGGATTAGGCGCCGCACCAAGACAAGCCACACAAAGAGTGCTACAGAGGTGCGCCATTTATTACAAGGGGAAAGTGTGATCCAGGTTTAACTTGCCAGTAATTTACTTTGAAACCAGACGATGGCAAAATGCCACAGCGAAATTTCAGAAGCTTAACCGCCGAAAAAACTGGCACAACTCATTAAAAGTTATCGCGAGTCTGACCTGCTCAATTGGCGCCAAATTAACGGCAAGACACTCCCAGAAAAATTTGCCCTCTACATTCCCAAGGATCGCCATGACACTCAGGAAAGCACTCGCTGCAACGGGCCTTGCTTTGGCCGCATTTGGTGCTCAAGCAAGCGCCAATCTTGTACAGAACGGAAGCTTTGAATCTAACGTTCTCTCTTCAGGCAGCTGGAGCACTTACAGTAACCTGGTAGGTTGGACCGGCGGTCCTAACCAAATAGAACTGCGCAACAATGTTGCCGGTACCGCCCAAGACGGCTCGAATTTTGTTGAGTTAGACGCCTACCGCAATAGCAGCATGTACCAAGACATTTTCGGTACTGGTTTAGTGAATTTGAGCTTCTTCTATTCAGCCCGCCCAGGCGTAGCAGCTGGCAGTAATGGCTTGACTGTGCAGTTCGGCAGTTTCGCAGACAGCGTGCTAGAAACTGTTGCCGGTGGCCCAGTGCATAACTGGATGCAATACACCCTGAACAATTTCCAACTTAACGCCAGCGGCATCACCCGCTTGTCGTTTTCCGCCACTGGCCTCTCCGACAGCTTAGGTGGGTCGCTGGATAATGTTTCGGTATCTCCAGTACCCGAAGTAGAAACCTATGCCATGTTATTGGCGGGTCTCGGCTTGCTTGGTGTCGCTAGCCGTCGTCGCAAAAAGATCTGACTGCTTAAATTAAGCAGCGCGGTTAAAAAAGGCTCCAATCATAAGATTGGGGCCTTTTTTGTGCGTGAGGCCACGCCAGCTCGGCCAGACATGGCAGCTAAATGAGAAAAGGGAACCGAGTCTGGAGAATGGGTTGAGCGCAGCAATACCCATCACTTCTTTGCTGGCAGATAAGCATGAAGCCTTAGCCCGCCACACAACGACCAGACTGCCCTCACAAATCCAACTCACCGTACCGGCTATACTGCCCGCCCTTCCGATCAACCAAGGACGTCACCATGACAAGGCTGTCTCTGCTTTTCGCCGCATCCCTCTTCACCCTTAACGCCGGCGCGCTGGAATTGGCCAAGTACCCGCAGGTATTCGATGCCGGCAAGGGCATCAGCGTAACGCTTGCCCCCAGTGCCGATGGCAAGCAGGCGTTGTTGCAAGTGAGCGGTATCAACCACCCGCTCGATGAGGTGGTGTTGCTGACCACGGTCCATGAGCGCGGCAGCGACGAGCGCGACTATGGCACCACCCTCGACGGCAGCGCCTACAACATGTTGATCAAGCGCCAGGCCTGGGGCGGTGAGCAGTACCAGCTGTACTTGCCGAACACCGATGGCTTCCAGCTCGGCTTCGATGAAGAGAAGAGCAAGGCCGCCAAGCCTGCCGCACTGCTGGCACTGTATGAAAAGCAGAAAAAGGATGGCGTGCAGGACAAGCTCGCTGCGTTCGACCGCGAGCAGCGGGTGCAGGCTTTCAGCAGCGCGCTGCAGCAGATCGACAAGGACGCCTCCAGCACCTGCGGCACGCCGCTGGCGACCAAGGTCGATTGGAGCGCGCTGGATGATGACATCCTCAAACGCCTGAGCGTGCCGAGTTTCTGCGGTGAGGTGGTCAGCCAGGTTGCCACGCTGTGCGAACGCGACGAGGCGTTCAAAGCCCAGGCGAAAAACCTGAAAGGCGTGGAATGCGCCTTTGGCCCGCGGATCAAGCTGCGGGAAAAGGATGCAACCCTGAGCTTCACCACCCAGGAAGACGAGCCCAATCAGGGCGACTTTATCAACGCCTTTCTACGTAATCGATAGGCGTAACCGCTAGACGCTCTTACGTAGGGCGGACATGCCGAAGGCTTGTCCGCCAGCTGGGTTGTCGACGGTGGACAAGGCTTCGCCATGCCCACCCACAAAGTACCTCTCCTAACCCGGTTCGGCTCGGCTAAAGGGCCGCTAGGCCGCTTTGCTGAATAACTCCCGGCCGTGATCCAGATGCTGGTCG
>CAMPJN010000065.1 GCA_946886875.1 uncultured Pseudomonas sp. | reverse complement strand
GCTAAGCGACGTACAAGGCTTGCCCTGTTCGGCGCGGATAGGTACCTTTGCCGGCTTTTATTTTGACGTATCGGTCAGATTCCTGGGCGGTGCGGCGTCATCCACTGAAGAGGAAACAGCATGCCCGCCGATCTCGCGCATATCCGCCAAGTCATGGCCGAAGCCGATTGCCTGTACAGCGAGGCCGAAGTGGAGGCGGCCATCGAGCGCATGGCCACGACGATCAACAGCCAGTTGGCCGAGAGCAACCCCGTGGTGTTCTGCGTGATGAACGGCGGCCTGATTTTCACCGGCAAGCTGCTGCCCAAGCTCAACTTCCCGTTGGAGCTGTCCTACCTGCACGCCACCCGCTACCGCAATGAAACCAGCGGTGGCGAGCTGTTCTGGAAGGCCAAGCCGGAAATCTCCTTTATCGACCGCGATGTGCTGATCATCGATGACATTCTCGATGAAGGGCACACCCTGGGGGCGATCATCGATTTCTGCCACCACGCCGGGGCTCGCGCCGTGCATACCGCGGTGCTGATCGACAAGGACCACCAGCGCAAGGCGCGCCCGGACCTGAAAGCCGATTTCGTTGGCCTGCCCTGCATCGACCGCTACATCTTCGGCTACGGCATGGACTACAAAGGCTACTGGCGTAATGCACCGGGGATCTATGCGGTCAAGGGCCTGTAGCCGATGAGTGCGCCATGCTTTCTCGATCAACGCCTGTTCGGCGAATTGGCTGCTCAAGCCGCGGACAGTCCGCGGCAGCGCCAACACCATAACTTCCACCAGATGGACGAGCCCTGTCACCGCATGGCCGTGGGCTTGCAGCCGGACACCTATATCCCGCCGCACCGCCACCTTTCAGTCGACAAGGCCGAAGCCCTGCTGGTGCTCAAGGGCTGCCTGGGTCTGCTGATTTTCAACGAGATGGGCGAAGTGCTGGAGCAGCGCGTGCTGCAAGCCGGCGGCGATTGCGTCGGCGTCGATCTGCCGCCGGGCGTATTCCATGCGCTGGTGGTGCTGGAGGCCGACAGCATCCTATTCGAATGCAAAGCCGGGCCCTATAAACCCGTGGGCGAGGGCGAGTTGGCCAGCTGGGCACCGCGCGAAGGCGAACCCGGTGTCGCCGAATACCAGGCCTGGATGCGCGCGCAATTTATGTAGTCTGTAAAACCTAAGAAGAAATCGTAGGGAGGGCATGCCGAAGGCTTGTCCGCCGTCTCGGGCGTCAACGGTGGACAAGGCTGCGCCATGTCCACCCTACAAGCGATCTTCCCCATCGTCCTTCGGCGCCAGCCAGCGCAGGGCTTTCTCTCTGGCCTGGACCAGGTCGCGCACATAGGCCAGTTGCCCTTCGACCCGCTGGATTCCGGCGCGGCGCAGTTGCAGGCGCACCTGGGGCGCCGGGCCGCTGAGCACCAAGCCGACGTTCTGTTCGCGGTAGTCGCGCAATACGTTGTTCAGTGCCGCCAGGGCGGTCATGTCCAGCAGAGGCACAGCGCTGATGTCGACTATCACCACCTTGACCCCCGGGGTGAAGCGGCGCAGCACGCTCAGAGCCTTTTCCGCGGCGCCGAAGAACAGCGGCCCGCGGATCGCATAGACCAGCACATGCTCCGGCAAGTCGTTCAGCGCCTGGTGAAAGTGCCGGGGCAGGCTTTCGGTATCGGTCAGGTCGCTCATGCGTTTGATAAACAAGCCGGCGGCCAGCAGCAGGCCGACGCCAACCGCCAGCACCATGTCGAACAGCACTGTGAGGATCAGGCAGGTGAGCAGCACCAGCACGTCGTTGCGCGGGGCGATGCGCAGCGTGTGGCGCACGTGCCGCGCTTCGCTCATGTTCCACGCCACCATCAACAGCAAGGCGGCCAGCGCGGCCATCGGCAAATAGCTGAACAGCGGTGCGAGAAACACGATGGCGATCAGCACCACGGCCGAGTGAATCACCGCAGCCAATGGCGAAAAAGCCCCGGCACGCACGTTGGCCGCGCTGCGGGCAATGGCGGCGGTGGCGGTGATACCGCCAAAAAGCGGCGCTACCAGGTTGCCGATGCCCTGGCCGATCAATTCGCCATTGGGGTCGTGCTTGCTGCCGGTCATGCCGTCGGCGACCACCGCACAGAGCAGCGATTCGATCGCCCCGAGCATGGCGATGGCAAACGCCGGGGCGAGCAGTTGGCGAACCAGCTCGAAGCTCATATGCAAGGGTTGGCCGTCGGCGCCGGGCAATTGCCAGGGCCAAGCGAAACTCGGCAGAAATGGCGGAATACCGGCCTGTTCGACGCCATCGAGGCTGTAGCTGAAACGCTCGCCGAGGGTCGCCACCGGCAGGCCGAAGGTTTCCAGCAACAGCGCCAGCAACGCGCCCAGGGTCAGCGCCACCAGGTGTCCGGGCACCTTGGGCACCCAACGCGGCCAGATCAGCAATACCGCCAGGCACGCCAGCGCGACCAGACTGTCGCCCATCTGCAGGCTGGGCAGGGCATGCAGCAGCGCATTGAGCTGCTCGATGTAGTTATTCGGCTGGGAGGCCAGGCTCAGGCCGAGCAAATCCTTGATCTGCAGGGTGGCGATAACGATGCCGATGCCTGCGGTAAAACCCAGGGTCACCGGGTAGGGGATGAATTCGATCAGCCGGCCGGCGCGCAGCAGGCCAAGGGCGATCAGGATCAGCCCGGCCATCAGCGTGCACAACAGCAAACCGCCAAGGCCGAACTGCTGGGTGATCGGCAGCAGAATCACCACGAAGGCCGCGGTCGGGCCGGAGACGTTGAAGCGCGAACCACCGAACAAGGCGATCAGCGCGCCCGCCACCAGCACCGTATAGAGCCCATGCTGCGGCGCCACCCCGACGGCGATCGCCAGGGCCATGGCCAGCGGAATGGCAATGATGCCGACCGTCAGACCAGCGCTCAGATCACCGCGAAGATGCTTCCAGGAGTAACCGCCGCGCAGGCTTTGACGCAAGGCGGCGAAAAGCACGGGTTGGGCTGGCAGCATGATGGCGTCCACGGTGGTTGATCGCAGTATAGGTGTTGCGGCCCAGACATAGGGGCGACCTAAGTCGCCTGTTGTAGCCCCAGTTGGCTGTGTTACACAACCCGGCTTGCTCGCACGCGTTGAGCCTTGGGCCTGGCCGGGGGTAAACTGCCGCCCCCCGAGGCCCGGTAGCTGGAGTTGAGCATGCGTAAAGACAAAAAGCAGGTAATTGGCGAAGAAATTACCGAAGAGTCGATCAAGCTATTCCTGGCAGTGGAGCCCGCCGACGCCACGCCGCCGTCGCTGCATAAGCTGATCAAGGCCTATCGCGGTCTGCGTATCGATGACTTCGAGCGCTTTGTCGGCTTCTTCGTCGAAGCCGGTTACGACCTGACTGCAACCGATGCGCAAGGCAACGATTTTATCGCCTTGGTTCAGGATCAACGCTTCGCCGAGCCCTATATCGAAATCGTCAAAGCCGCCCGCGGTTGAGATTTATTGCTCTGAGGTTGGGTCGGGCCACGTTGGTCGGGCCACGTTGGTTGAGTTCCGCACCGTCCGTAGGTTGGGTTAGCGGCGCATACCCGTAACGCCCGAACGACCCAGCTATCGAACGCCGCGTAACCCAACAAGACGGCGGCGCGGTGCCTGGAGATAGACAAAGCTCGATCACCAATTACACCGCATAGATCCCCCTGTTGGGTTACGCGGCGGCAGGCGGCGATGTCGTTGCTTGAACCATGACAATCGCCGCTAACCCAACCTACGGGTTGCGCCCAACCTATAACACCCCAGCCTTTTTCCACCCCAGATAGCGGCTCACCAGTTCCGGGCCTAGTTCGCTGGGGCGGGCGTCGAGTACTGGGACGTTATGCGCGGCCAGGCGTTCGTGCAGGCTGTCGCGGGCGTTGAGGTAGTCGAGGGTGCCGCAATAAGTCAGCGCGGTTTCGAAATCCCGTACCGGGGTTTGCCGCACCTCATCCAACACTTCTTCGCGCAGGCTGGCGATCAGCACGCGGTGCTGGCGGCCGATGCGTTTGACCGCATTCAGCAGCTCCTGGTCGTCTTCGTCGCGCAGGTTGGTCACCAGCACCACCAGGGCGCGGCGCCGTTGCCGGCTGAGCAGGGCGTCGGCGGCGCTGGCGAAGTCGGCCGGCAGTTGCGTGCTGTGCAGGTCGTACACCGCATTGAGCAGCACATTGAGCTGGGCCGAGCCTTTGACCGGCGGCAGGAAGCGTTTCTGCTCGCTGGCAAAGGTCGCCAGGCCCACCGCATCGCCCTGACGCAGGGCCACGTAGCTGAGCAGCAAGCTGGCGTTGAGGGCGTGATCGAAGTGCGACAACTCGCCGTCCTGGTTGCGCATGCGTCGCCCGCAGTCGAGCAGGAAGACGATCTGTTGGTCGCGTTCGTCCTGATATTCCCGGGCGATTGGTGTGCGCTTGCGCGCCGTGGCCTTCCAGTCGATCTGGCGCAGGGTGTCGCCATCGCGAAACTCGCGCAGCTGATGGAATTCCAGGCCCAGGCCACGGCGCTGACGTTGGCGCACGCCGAGTTGGCTGAGCCAGTCGTCGACCGCCATCAATTGCGCGCCATAGAGACGGGCGAAATCCGGGTAGACGCGGGTTTCCCCAGGTAGATCCAGGTAGCGCCGTGCACGCCAGAGCCGCAGCGGGCTGGGCAGTTCGACCTCACAACGGGGAAAGACGAAATGGCCGCGGGTCAGCGGTCGTACCCGGTAGCCGACCTGGGTTTGTTCGCCCGGGTGCAATTCGACACGCAGCGGCAAATGCTCGAAAGCCATGTCACCTGGCAGATGGTCGAACACCTCCACGGCGATACTGCTGCTGTAGGTGTGGTGCACACACAGTTGCACCTCGCTCCAACGGCCCAAAGGCAGATTGCCGGGCAGCTGCCGCTCGATGCGTGGCGACGGCAGGCGGCGTAGCAGACCGGCGTCGACCAGCGCGGCGCCGAGCAACACCAACAGCGCCGCCCACCAGATGACGTGCAGGCTTTGCGGGATGCGCAGATCCAGCGCGGTCAGGGCGCCGAGCAGGATCGCCAGGCCGAGCAGGCTGCCGAGTAGCGCCAGTAACGCGCGCGAAGGCTTCACGCGCCAACACCTATGGTCGATACATTCATAGACGCGGCGCCGGCACCTGATCGAGCAACTGTTGCAGCACCTGGTCGACCGACAAACCTTCGATATCCAACTCGGGTGCCAGACGCACGCGGTGGCGCAACACGGCCAGGGCGCAGCCCTTGATATCGTCCGGCAGGACGAAATCGCCGCCGCGCAGCAGTGCCCGGGCGCGCGCGCCGCGTACCAGGGCGATGGAGGCGCGGGGGCCGGCACCGATGGCCAGGCCCGGCCAGGTACGGGTGGCGCGGGCCAGGCGTACGGCGTAGTCGAGTACCTGTTCGTCGAGGGCCAGGTCGCTGGCGATCTTCTGCAGCGCCAGCACATCCTTGGCTTGCAGCAGGGTGCGCAGCGGCGCGACTTCGAGCATGTCGGCCTTGGCCGAACGGGTGACCTGACGCACCATGTTCAGCTCTTCGCTCTGCTCCGGGTAATCCATGCGCAGCTTGAGCATAAAGCGATCGAGCTCGGCCTCGGGCAGCGGGTAGGTGCCTTCCTGTTCGATCGGGTTCATGGTGGCCAGCACCATAAAGGGCAACGGCACCGTGAGCGCACGCCCTTCGAGGGTGACCTGGCGCTCTTGCATGACTTCGAGCAGCGCCGCCTGGGTTTTCGCCGGGGCGCGGTTGATCTCGTCGGCCAGCAGCAGGTTGGTGAATACCGGACCCTTGCGCAGCTTGAACTGCTCGCTCTGCAGGTCGTATACCGCGTGGCCGGTGACGTCGCTGGGCATCAGGTCCGGGGTGAACTGGATGCGCGCGAATTCGCCGCCAAAGCAGCGCGCCAGGGCGCGCACCAACAGGGTCTTGCCGAGACCGGGCACGCCTTCGACCAAGACATGGCCGCCGGCGATCAGCGCGGTGAGCACATCGTCGATCACCGCGGTCTGGCCGACCACCGCCTTCTGCAATTCCTGGCGTAGTGCCTGGGCCAGCTGGCTGGCGCGTTGGCGTTGCGACAGTGGCGGGGTTGTCGGCGCGCTGGCAGCCGTGGCGGGTTCTACGGCGGCCGGCGCAGGCGCCGGGCTGCTGGTGAGTTCGCGGGTGTCTTCGCTCATAGGGCGTTCCTAAGGGTTTGCAGGTGGGCGACCTGGCGGGTGAATTCGGCGGCGGGTAGCGATTTTTCCGGCAGCGGCCGCATGGCTTGGCTGATGGCGCTGGACGGCAAGCGGCTCATACGGGCGAGCACATGCCATTGTTCGGCGACGCCGAGGCGTTCGAAACCTGGGTGACGGCGTCGCGCTCGGCGTTGAATGTCGTGTTGCAGGCCTTGTAGCAGGCTCTGCTGGCCGCAGCGTCTGAGCAGGAAATCGGCGCTGCCGCGCACATGCTCCTGCAGTTTGCGGCGGCTAAGACTGACCGGCAGTTGCAGCGGCCCCTGGCGCACGCCGACGGACCAGAGCGTCAGTACGATCAGCAGAGCCAGCGCCATCAGCGCTTCGGGGAAGTTGCGCAGCAGCAGGCTGAACAGGTCGTCACGTTCAGCGCGGTAGACCAGGGTCACCGCGCTGTCCTGGCTGAGGTACCAGAGCAGCCAGGCGTTGTCGTAGTCACCGATATTACGGTTGTTCCAGATAAAGCTGTCGGTCAATACGCTGATCAGCCCCTGGCCGTGGTACAGCTGCAGCATATGGGTCGCGGCAGCGCTGTTGGCCCAGACGTGGGCGCGGTCTTCGCTGTCGTAGAGGTGGTAGTCGGTGTCGAAGTCGATATAGGCCGGGGCGTCCTCGTTTTCCAGGTACAGCTGGGTCAGCTCTGGGTAGCGGTTGGCTTCGGCTGCGGTTTGATCTTCGCTGGCCGGCTGTTCGCTATCGGCGCTCGCTTCTACTTCGCTCTCCAATTCCTCGGCATCGGCATCGGCATCGCTATCGCTATCGGCATCCACATCAGCATCGCTATCGGCGTCATCCTCTTCTTCGTCGAGGTCTTCGGCGAGGTATTGCTGAATGCCCAGAGGATCGAGCAGCAGGTCGCCGCTTTCTTCCTCGTCTTCATCCCACAGGTGTTCGGCGACCACCAGCAGATGCCCGCCTTTAGCGGTCCATTCCAGCAGACGCTGGTTTTGTCGGGCGCTGATGTTTTTGCGGTCACCGAGCAGCAACAAGGTCTGTCCGGCGCTGGGCAGCTCGTTGAGCACTTCCAGGCCGTCGGCGTGTTGCACCTCGATGCCCTGGGCACGGAGGAAATGCTCGGCGGCCAGGTAGGGGTTAGCGGCGACTTCGGGGGCCGGGCCGTGCTTGACGATTTCCTGGTAGGGCTCGGCGATGCTCAGCAAATAACTGCCGAGCAGCCCCAGGCCGAGCAGCAGCAAGCTGCCGAGCAGAAACTGCAGGCGCCGGCTCATGCCTGCACCCCTGGGCCGAACAGGTTGCGCCAGTCCTGGCACAAGGCCGGTTTGAGCGTTTCGGGCGGTAGTCGATGGCCATACGCGAGGTTCTGCCAGTGCAGGGTCAGCACCTGGCTGAACTGGCTGAGCGGCTGCTGTTCGAGTGTATGCACCAGGCGCAGCACTTCGGCTTCGGTGTAGGCGCTTTTCAGCGGCAGGCGATAGTCGTGCAGCAGACGGCTGAGCAGGGCGCGGTAGAGCAGGCCGAGCGCGGCGCGCGGTTGTTCGCTCCAGAGCCGTTCGGCCTCGGCGGCGACATCCTCGGGCAAGGTTTCCGGCGCCACTTCAAGGCCGAACAATTGGCTCGGCGGCAGGTATTTTTTGCGTCTGGCCGGTAGGCCCAAGCGTCCGGCGAAGGTGCTCAGCCAATCGCGGTAACGCCAGATCACCAACGCCAGCAGGCTCAACAGGGCGGCCCAGAGCAGCACCTCGAAGAACAAGGCGACGAATTCGATGCTTTTCCAGAACTCGCCCAGTTTGAAGAGCTTCTCGATCAGCGCCTTGATGGTGTCCTCGTCGATTTCCTCGGCTTTCTGTTCTTCGCCAAAGCGCCAGAGGGTGACGCTTTCGCGGTTCTCGAACGGCGGCTCGTCGAGCAGTTGGGCGATGCTTTGCTGCGCCGCCTGGCTGGTCAGCGATTGCTTGAGCAGGCGTTCGGCGTCCGGGCCTATGGGGTCCTCGAGGGGTAATGGGCAACTGCTCGATACCTCGGCAGCAAAGGCCGGAGCCGGCGCCTGCAACAGCAGCAAAGCGCAGCCCAGCAGCAGCGCATAGGCCACGCCGGTCAGGCGCTGGCGCAATTGGCGAAACACCAATTCGATATCCCAGGCTTCCAGGGCGGTGCGGCGGTTCAGGTAGAGGGTGAAACCGCAGGCCACATACACCGGCTCCCAAACGATCAGCGCCAGCACATACAGCAGGTTGGATAGGTGTTCGAGCCACAGCCATTCGCCGGTTGCCGCTTCGATCAGGCTTTTCCAGCTCCATTCCACCTCGATCTGCGCCGGCAGGAGCATGTAGAACAAGGTGATCAAACCCAGCCACAGAGCGCCTTCCAGGTGCATGCCGACCACGGTCAGCCAGGTGGCGGCACCGGCATCGCGCTGGCCCAGGACCACCAGGCGCTGGCTGCGGGCCGCGCCGGACAAGCCTTCCAGTTGCAATACCGGCAGGTCGAAGCTGCGTGTCGGGCTCAGGCGGCGCCAAGTCAGGCTGGCGAATAGCTGCGGCTTGAGCAGACCGGGCAGGGCTTTCAGCGCCTGCTTGATAGTGGGCGTATCGCCGAACAGGGCGTGCGAGAGGATATACAGCGGCAGCCGCTCGTACGCTGGCTTCAGCCACCAGAACAGGAACATTGCCCAACCGGGGTGGCGCCATAGCAGCAGGCAGAGCAGGGCGAACAGTGGCAGGGTCACCAGTGCCCAGCAGGCCATCAATACCCCGGCATGCCGGCGTGCGAGCAAGACACCGAGGTCCAGGGCCTCCCAGGCGCTACGCGGGCGAATCGCCACACTGGCATCAGTCAGGCGCATGCTCACCTCGTCCGGCGAACAGCAGATAGGCCAGTACCATCAGCCATAAACACGCGCCAACGGCGTATTTGACCGTTGGGCTGGCCAGGGTCATTGATGACCAGTAGGCCTCGATAAATGCCGCCAGCAACAGGAACACGGTGGCGCCGCCAACCAGGCGCACGCTGTGGCCCGCTGCCAGGCGCAACGCTTCGCTGCGCGGCAGACGGCCCGGCGCCAGCAACGCCCCGCCGAGTTTGAAGCCGGCGGCACCGGCGAAGGCGATCGCGGTCAACTCGAAGGCGCCATGGCCGATGACAAACGACCAGAAGGTTTCGCTGTAGCCGATCTGCGTCAGGTGGCCGGCCACAGCGCCTATCATCAGGCCGTTGAACAGCAGGAAGAACAGGCTGCCGAGGCCGAACAGCAGGCCGCTGGCGAAGGTCTGAAAGGCGATGCCGATGTTGTTCATGATGTAGAAGCCGAACATCATCCAGTCGTCGCCCGAGTCGCGCTCGCTGAAGCGGCCGATGCGCCGCGCGTCGGGGTCATACATTTCTTCCATGTTCGCCACTTGTTCGGGGTCGACCAGGCTGTAGATCAACTCCGGAAATAGATAGACCAACAACGCCATGCCCAGCAGACTGCCGAAGAACACCAGGCTGGCAGCGGTCACGCAGCGCCATTCGGCGCGCACCAGGCGTGGGAAACCGGCGAGAACGAAGCCGATCAACTGCGCGGCCAAGGGGCTGCGGTGGCGGTAGAACTGTTGGTGGCCGCGCAATACCAAGTGCTGCAATTGCTCGATCAGGTGGCTGCTGTAGCCGCGCGCCTGGGCCAGGGCGAACTGTTGGCACAGGCGCCGGTAGTCGGCGGCGAAACCCTTGCACGCCTGCTTATCGACTTTGCCGCGCTCGAGGGCATCGAGCAGTTCGGCGAAGGCGTGCCAGTCGGCTTGGTGACGTTGTTCGAACAGGCTCTGTTTCATGTCGGCCCCAACAAACCATGGGCAATGCCATGGATACGGCTTTCGGCAAGCTCGGCGGGTACTTGCAGCGGCTCGGCGATAATCGCCGCCAGCTCTGCGCGGCGGGCGCTGGACAGGCCCTCGGCGCGTTCGGCAAAACCGAGCATGGCGCGTTGTTCGGCCAAATTGAGAGGGAAAGGCGGATGCGTCGCTTCGGCCTCGGGCAGGTTCGGGCGCGCCGGGGGCGTATCGCGATAGACCACCAGGGTGCCAGCGGCCATATCGCCGAGGCGTTTGAATGCGCGATGGTTGAGGCAACTGAGAATGCCCAGGGTATAGCCGAACGGCAGGATATCGACGAAGCGCAGCAGGTTGCGGGTCAGCGATGCGGCCCAGCCGATCGGCGTGCCGTCATCGTGCACCACGCGCAGGCCAAGCATCTGCTTGCCGGGTGAGCGGCCCTGGTTGAGCACTTCGAACAACACCATGTACCACCAGGTAACGAGAAACAGCAGGATGGTCGCCAAGCCCATGCCGAACTGGCCGAGCAAGCCGAGCACGATATAAATCACCGCCAGCGCCACGCCGCGAATCGCCAGGTCGATGCTGAAAGCCAAGGCGCGCGGCACCAGCCCCGCAGGGCGTAGCACCAAGTCAATGGCTTCCGGGGTTTCCACCTGATAGCGGGTATCCAGCGGTGTGACCGCAGGCTGCTCGGACGATAGTGGGGAGCGCAAATGGGAAGCTAGGGCTGTAGGCGGCATCAGCGGACTGCGTCTAAGAAAGCCCGATGCTATCCAGCGGCAGGCAGGTAAGCAACCGAGTCAGCAAAAGCTGACTCGGGGCTTATGGGTTTTCGGGGCGAAACTTACTGCGCGGCCGGCAAAACGCCGAAGATGGTGCGGTACAGAATGCCCATGGAGATGATCATCAGCGGAATGGTCCAAACCAGGCCGATACCCAGTGGGATTGCACTCAACATGCTGATCAGGCCGAGCAGCAGGAACAGCCCGAAGACTTTGAACCAATGCTGGGTGATCGCCTTGCGCGAGGCTTCCAATGCTTGCCACGGCGACAGGCCGCGCTCGACCACCAGCGGGATCGCCAGGACATAGGCCATGGACAGATAGATGCCGGGGATCAGCAGCAGAATCATGCCCAGGTAGATCAGCGCCATCATGATCACCGCGGTAATCAACAGCGGTACGGTACGGCCGAAATGGCTGAATATTTCATTGAAGGCGATCGGCTGGTCGGCGGCGCGGCGAATGCCGACCATGTTGAGGCCGGCCATAAAGGGGTAGGCCAATGCAGACGCGAAGACGCCGATCACCAGTTCGGCAACGATGCTGATAGCGCTGAAGTCTTCCCCTCCCGTCAGACCGATCACGCCGAAAATCCCACCGAGTACGAAGGAGGCTGCCAGCAGCACCACGTAAAACACGATGAAACCGCCGATGATGATGCCTTTGGTGCCCTTGGTACGTTGCCAGGCTTCGCTGATCAAATCGCCGATATTGAAGTCATAACCGCGGCTCAGGGCATCTTCGATGCTCAATGCCTGACCTGTGCTGGTGTCCTGCAATTGGCTGGTGGGTGCTGCGTAGGGATTGGGGGCGGCGGTGTCACTCATCGGGGGCATCCTTGTACAAGATTGGTGAGGGGGAGACAACTGTAGCCTTAGTGGCACTTAGCCTACAAGGCGTGCGGCAGTTGCCGAGCGTGCGCTGCATCATAGTTCTGTGGCTGCCCGGTCATTGTCTCTGTGAATGCTAGACTGGCGACGCCTTCGACTCAGGATAAAGCCGTGACCTCCAGCCTCTTCTGGTACGACTACGAAACCACCGGCATCGACCCGCGGCGTGATCGCCCATTGCAGGTCGCCGGGATACGCACCGACGAAAATCTCAATGAAATCGGCGAGCCGCTGAACATTTATTGTCAGCCCAGCGACGATATCCTGCCCCATCCGGCGGCCTGCCTGGTGACCGGCATCACTCCTGCGAAATTGGCGCAGAGCGGTCTGGGCGAGGCCGAGTTCATCAGCCGGGTGCATGCCGAACTTTCCATGCCGGGAACCTGCGGTGTCGGTTACAACAGCCTGCGTTTCGACGATGAAGTGACCCGCTACAGTCTTTACCGTAACTTCTTCGACCCCTATGCCCGCGAATGGCAGGGTGGCAACAGCCGTTGGGATTTGATCGATCTGGTACGTACCGCTTATGCCCTGCGCCCGGAAGGTATCGTCTGGCCAGAAGTGGACGGGCGGGTCAGCCTCAAGCTGGAGCTGCTCACCGCGGCCAATGGCATCGAACATGGCCAAGCCCACGATGCCCTGTCCGATGTGCGTGCGACTATCGCCCTGGCGCGTTTGATTCGCAGTAAACAGCCCAAGCTTTACGATTACCTCTATCAATTGCGCAGTAAACAGCGGGTACTCGACGTCGTGCGTTTATTGCAGCCAATGGTGCATATATCCGGGCGTTTTGCCGGCGCTCGGCATTATTTAGCGGTGGTATTACCGCTGGCTTGGCACCCGCGTAATCGCAATGCCTTGATAGTCTGTGACCTGCAGGCCGAGCACGCGCCATTACTCGATGAAGGCGGAGCGACGTTGCGCCGCCGTTTATATACCCGCCGCGATCAATTGGCCGAGGGCGAGCTGCCGGTGCCCTTGAAGTTATTGCATATCAATCGTTGCCCGGTATTGGCGCCGTTGAATGTGTTACGCGAGCAGGATAAGCAGCGCTTGCAAGTGGATATCGATGCCTGCCAGCTGCGTGCCGAGCAATTGCGTGATACGCAAAGTCAATGGCAGAGCAAACTCGCTGAGATTTATGCGGAAGAAGAATTTCCCGTCTGCGATGATCCCGAGCAACAGCTATATGACGGTTTTATTGGTGATCGCGATCGTCGTTTATGTGAGCAGGTGCGTCGTGCCGACCCCTCGCGGTTAGCCCAGGAAGTTTGGCCGTTCGACGATGCGCGTCTGCCGGAATTATTATTTCGTTACCGTGCCCGAAACTTTGCGGATAGCCTTACAGCGCAAGAGCAGCAGCGCTGGCAGACATTCTGCCGGCAGCGTTTAACCTTGGCCGAATATGGCGCGCCTAACACCTTGGCGGATTTCCATACGGCGCTGGCGGAGGTTTTCGATAGCGCTACAGCCGATCAGCAAGCGGTTTTATGCGCATGGCGCGATTATGCCGAGCAATTGCGTCAGCGTTATGCGCTGGAGCAATGAGCTGTCATGCATGGCCGGTAGCAGGCTGCTCACAATAGCCTGAGCGCAGCGCATATGCGGCTTTGTTACGGGGGTTACCGGCGGGCAGCGTTGAGACGGTGCTTGACGGCAAGTGCGGTAGGAATAGGGTAGGTTCGATGCCGCTTATCGCTGAGCAAAATATAACCATAAAAAAACGCCAGCGATGCTGGCGTTTTTCTTTCAGGCCATGAGGCTGGAGTGACGCTTAGCCCAGCAGAGTTGCCCAGCCTTCAACGACGTCGCCGCCCCACTTGGCTTTCCATTCTTTCAGGGTTTTGTGATTGCCACCTTTGGTTTCGATCACTTCACCGGTATTCGGGTTCTTGTACTGCTTAACTTTACGGGCGCGCTTAGTGCCGGTGGCTTTAGCGGCGCCTTTGGCTTTGCTGGCCTTGGCTTCAGGGTCGAGCATGGCGATGATGTCACGCAGG
>CAMPJN010000064.1 GCA_946886875.1 uncultured Pseudomonas sp. | reverse complement strand
TATTGGCGGTTTCGCTCATCTCCACCATAAAGGTCGAGCGGCCGCCGGCCAGGTCATCGCTTGAGCCGATACGGGTAAAGATGCGGTCAACCAGCGACAGTTCGCAGCTTTTCGCCGGAACGAAGCTGCCGATATGCGCCAGCAGCACGATCAGTGCGGTCTGGCGCATGTAGGTAGATTTACCGCCCATGTTCGGCCCGGTGATGATCAGCATGCGGGTGTCGTCGTCGAGGCTCAGGTCGTTGGCCACGAAGGGAGTGGTCAAGACCTGCTCGACCACCGGATGGCGACCCTGCTCGATACGCATGCAGGGTTCGTCGACGAAGCGTGGGCGATTGAGGTCGAGATTCAGTGCGCGCTCGCCCAGGTTGCTCAGCACGTCCAGCTCAGCAAGGGCCGCGGCGCTGTCCTGCAAAGGTCCGAGGTGGCCGATCAGGCGTTCAAGCAGCTCGTCGTAGAGCATCTTCTCGCGGGCCAGGGCGCGGCTTTTGGCCGACAGCGCCTTGTCCTCGAACTCCTTGAGTTCGGGGGTAATGAAGCGCTCGGCGCCCTTGAGGGTTTGGCGGCGGATATAGTCCGCTGGGGCCGATTCGGCTTGCTTGCTTGGCAGTTCGATAAAGTAGCCGTGCACGCGGTTGTAGCCGACCTTGAGGTTGGCCAGTCCGGTGCGGGCTTTCTCGCGTACTTCTAGGTCCATCAGGTACTGGCCGGCGTTTTCGCTGAGCGATTGCAGCTCATCGAGCTCGGCGTCGTAGCCGGTCTTGAGCACTCCGCCATCGCGAATCACCGCAGGCGGGTTGTCGATAATGGCGCGGGCCAGCAACTCGGCGAGCTCCGGGTAGGTGCTGACTATGCCCGCCAGGTCAGCCAGGTGCGGCGACTCGAGGTTGGCCATGGCCATTTGCAGCGTCGGCAGCGCAGCCAGGGCATCGCGTAGACGCGCCAAGTCCCGTGGCCGGGCGTTGCGCAGGCCGATCCGCGCGAGGATGCGCTCCAGATCGCCGATTTCCTTGAGTTGCGGCTGCAGGGTCTCGAAGCGATAGCGCTCGAGCAGGCAGGCGATCGACTCCTGGCGCGCTTCCAATACAGTGCGGTCGCGCAGCGGGCGATTCAGCCAGCGGCTGAGCAGGCGACTGCCCATGGCGGTCTGGCAACGGTCGACCACCGATTGCAGAGTGTTTTCGCGACCGCCGGCAAGGTTGACGTCCAACTCCAGATTGCGCCGGCTGGCGCCGTCGAGAATCACCGTGTCGTCGAGGCGTTCGTGACGCAGGCTGCGCAAGTGCGGCAGGGCGGTGCGTTGGGTTTCCTTGGCGTAGGCCAGCAGGCAACCGGCGGCGCCTATGGCCAGGGTCAGGTTCTCGCAGCCGAAGCCTTTCAGATCCTGGGTGGCGAACTGCTGACAGAGGCTCTTATGCGCGCTGTCGCGTTCGAAATCCCAAGGCGCACGGCGTCGGCAGCCACGGCGTTTTTCTGCGGGCAGGCCCTGCGGCCAGTCATCGGGAATCAACAACTCGACCGGGTTAAGGCGTTCCAGCTCGGCTAGCAGGTTCTCCCAGCCGTTGATTTCCAGCACGCTGAAACGGCCGCTGGTGATATCCAACACCGCCAGGCCGAACAGCCGCTCATCGCCCAATACCGCGGCCAGCAGGTTGTCGCGGCGTTCGTCGAGCAAGGCTTCGTCGCTGACCGTGCCGGGGGTGATGATGCGTACCACCTGGCGTTCCACCGGGCCCTTGCTGGTGGCCGGGTCGCCGATCTGCTCGCAAATCACCACCGACTCGCCGAGCTTGACCAGCTTGGCCAGATAACCCTCGGCGGCGTGGTAGGGAATGCCGCACATGGGGATCGCCTGGCCGGCCGACTGACCGCGGGCGGTCAGGGTGATGTCGAGCAGCTTGGCGGCCTTTTTCGCGTCCTCGTAGAAAATCTCGTAGAAGTCGCCCATGCGGTAGAACATCAGTTGGTCCGGATGCTGGTTTTTCAGCCTCCAGTACTGTTGCATCATCGGCGTGTGAGAACTGAGGTCGCTTTGGCTCATCGTTTTAACTGTCCGGCTGAATCGCAAAAGCGCCTAGTGTACGGTATCCCCCTGGCAGGCTTTAACCCCGGAGTGCAGATGATCGTCAATGAACAGAACCTGACCCCTTTGGCGGCCGAACTGGGGCGCCGGTTGCAGGCGCAAGGCGCTCAGGTGAGCACCGCCGAGTCCTGTACCGGTGGTGGCATCGCCGAGGCGATTACTCGGATTCCCGGTAGCTCAGCCTGGTTCGAAGCCGGTTATGTCACCTATTCCAACGCGCAGAAGACCAGGCAATTGGCGGTGCCGCAGCAGCTGTTCGGTCAGGTCGGCGCGGTCAGTCGCGAGGTAGTGGAGGCCATGGTGCGCGGCGCCCAGGCCCAGAGCGGGGCGCGTTACGCGGTGGCGGTGAGCGGCGTGGCGGGGCCGGATGGCGGCTCGGCGGAAAAACCGGTAGGCACCGTCTGGTTGGCCTGGGGCGATGGTGAGCGGCTGTTCAGCCAGTGTCGTCACTTCCCTGGCGACCGGGCTGAAGTTCGCCGACAAACGGTCGAGGCCGCACTGGCGGGGCTATTGCGCCTGGTTGCGCAAGAAAATCCAAATGCGGGGTAGGCGGGCGACTTGCCCTGTGGAATAATACTGGCTACATATACAGTTGTTGATGGCCGCTAGCAGGCCCTTCTCTATTACGTGAGGACTTAAATGGACGAGAATAAGAAGCGTGCCTTGGCGGCAGCCTTAGGCCAGATCGAAAAGCAGTTCGGCAAAGGCGCGGTCATGCGTATGGGCGATCACGATCGCCAGGCGATTCCGGCGATCTCCACCGGCTCCCTCGGCCTGGATATCGCGCTGGGTATCGGCGGTCTGCCGAAAGGCCGCATCGTCGAAATCTACGGCCCAGAGTCCTCCGGTAAAACCACCCTGACCCTGTCGGTTATCGCCGAAGCGCAGAAGCTTGGTGCGACCTGCGCCTTCGTCGATGCCGAGCACGCGCTCGATCCCGAATACGCGAGCAAGCTGGGCGTCAATGTCGACGATCTGTTGGTATCGCAGCCGGATACCGGCGAGCAGGCCCTGGAGATCACCGACATGCTGGTGCGTTCCAATGCCATCGACGTGATAGTTATCGACTCGGTCGCGGCTCTGGTGCCGAAGGCGGAAATCGAAGGCGAAATGGGCGACATGCACGTGGGCCTGCAGGCCCGTCTGATGTCCCAGGCGCTGCGCAAGATTACCGGCAACATCAAGAACGCCAACTGCCTGGTGATCTTCATCAACCAGATCCGCATGAAGATCGGCGTGATGTTCGGCAGCCCGGAAACCACCACCGGTGGTAACGCCCTGAAGTTCTACGCCTCGGTCCGTCTGGACATCCGCCGTACCGGCGCGGTGAAGGAAGGCGACGAAGTGGTCGGCAGCGAAACCCGGGTCAAGGTGGTGAAGAACAAGGTGGCGCCGCCATTCCGCCAGGCCGAGTTCCAAATCCTCTACGGCAAAGGCATCTATCGCAATGGCGAGGTCATCGACCTCGGCGTGCAACTCGGTCTGCTGGAAAAATCCGGTGCCTGGTATAGCTACCAGGGCAACAAGATCGGTCAGGGTAAGGCCAACTCGGCCAAGTACCTGGAAGACAATCCAGAAGTGGCACGCACCATCGAAGGTTTGATCCGCGAGAAATTGCTGGTAGTCAGCCCGACGGTCAAGGCCAATTCGACTGCCGATGATCTGGCTGACGCTGACGCCTGATCCGCGCGCCTATGTCCCTTGTTCTGGATAACCCCGTCGCGGTGCGACGGGCGGCCATGGATCTGCTGGCGCGGCGCGAACATGGGCGGGTCGAGTTGGCCCGCAAGCTACGCAAGCGCGGCGCTACCGAAGAATTGATCGAAACCGAGCTCGAACGCTTGGCGCAGGATGGTTTGCTGTCCGAGGCGCGCTATCTGCAAAGCTTTGTCAGCTACCGTGCGCGAGCCGGTTATGGCCCGCTACGTATCCGTGAAGAGCTGACGCAACGCGGCCTGGCCCGTGCGGATATTGAGCAGGCGATCCGCGACTGCGGAATCGACTGGCGGGAGCAACTGGAAGCGACCTGGCGCCGTAAGTATGCCGGGCAGCTGCCTGGCGATGCCAAGGAGCGGGCCCAGCAAGGGCGCTTCCTCAGCTACCGTGGTTATCCGCTGGATCTGATCGGGCGTTTGCTGCGCGGTTTAGACATAGACTGATTCCCCTTTAAGCCCACTGCTTGCGTTGTGGGCTTTCTTTTGGGCTATGTACCAATTAGAAGAGTGGTCGCAATACGTAGGGTGCGCCGTGCGCAACAAGGATGATTCAGCCAGCGCTGGTGCGCACGGCCCTACGAGGACTGCTAGACCGCCTTTGCCTTCAGCTCCTGCAGGCCTGTTAGCCATTGCAACAACCAGTTGCGACTTTGGGCTGCGTATCCATCGCCTGTTGGGCTTCGCGGTGCTCAGCGCCAACCTACCTGCGTGCATCGGATCACCCGATTTTGAAGCCCGGATGAAATCCTCGAGCGATTTGTGCCGCGACAGGACAATTCGATCGAGCCCGGACAGCAGCCCGGCCACTCGTAGGAACGGCCTTGGTCGCGATGATTGCGTAGGCAATGCCGGGCCTCGCCAAAGTCTAGCGGTTGGCAGCCCAGTTCTGCGGAAGGTTGACGAAATCCACCAGCTCGCGCAGGCGGCCATGGTCGCGTGCATTGAAGTGGAAGGCCAGGCGAGTCATGTCGCGGAATTCTGGTTCGTCGTTTTCCGCTTCACAGCATGGCTGTTGCTGATAGCTACCGCTCAGGCACAGGTCGGCAAACTCTTTGCCGAGGGTCTGCAGGGCACCGTCGTTGAGCGGATGGGTCATGCGAATCAGCAGATTGCCGTTGAGCCAGCGGGTGGAGTGGAAGTTACGGTAGAAACGCGCGATTTCCTCGCCAGCCTCTTCGGCGCTATGCACCAGGCGCATCAGTTGCATATCGCTGGGCAAAATGTAATGCCGTTCCTGCAGCTGTTCGCGGATAAAGCGCAGCGCTTCCTGCCAATAGGTACTGTCGGGCTCGTCGAGCAAAATAATTGGTACCAGCGGGCTTTTGCCGGTTTGGATCAGGGTCAGGACTTCCAGTGCTTCATCCAGAGTGCCGAACCCCCCAGGGCAGAACACCAGGGCATCGGCTTCCTTGACGAAGAACAGCTTGCGCAGAAAGAAGAAATGAAAGGACAGCAGGTTGTCGCTGCCGCCGACGATGGGATTGGCCTTCTGCTCGAAGGGCAGGGTGATGTTGAAGCCCAGGCTGTTGTCCAATCCCGCACCTTCATGGGCCGCGGCCATGATGCCGCCGCCGGCACCGGTGATTACCATGAGGTCCAGGCGTGCCAGGGTCTCGCCCAGTTCGCGAGCCAGGCCATATGACGAGTGGTCCCTGGGTGTGCGGGCCGAGCCGAATACGGTGACTTTGCGTCGGCGTTTGAATTGCTCCAGGGTGCTGAAGGCATGCTCCATCTCGCGCAAGGTCTGTAGCATGATCTTGGCGTCCCAACGATTGCGGTCGGCTTGGGCCATGCGTGCCACAGTAATGAGCATGTCGTGATAGAGCGATGTATTGGGGCTATCCGGTGGAGCGACCAAGGCGACCAGCTCGTCTATCTTGCTACCCAGATCGATACCGCTGGTTTGTACGTGCCGGGATAGATAATCGTCTGCTTCATAAGGCATACAACGTCTCCTTCTAATGCCGGCCGGAGTTTGGCACGCGCAATGGCCAGCCCAGCCCTACTAAGAGTATGGCCGGGCTCTTGCGCAGTGCTGGAAATAGTCGCTTGCCGAATCTTACGCCCCGTCGTTCCGGCTCCGGTTTTGGCGCGCCTGCGCTTAGAGGGCGATTTGCTCGCCGGGTTCTGGGATGTTGGCAATCCAGTTCAGACGCTCGTGCAGGGCCTGTTGCAAGGCCTGCATTTTTTCCAGTTCGCCATGCACCAGGTACAGCTCAGGGTGATGGTCGAAGTGAGAGACCCAGTCGAGCAACTGCGACTGCCCGGCGTGGGCGGAGAAGCCGCCAAGTGTGTGTATCTGAGCTTTGACCGCGATCCGTTGGTGCAACATCTTCACCGTGTCGGCGCCGTCGACTATGGCACGCCCCGGTGTGCCCCTGGCCTGAAATCCCGGGAACACCACATGGCATTCGCTGCGCCAGAGATTGTGTTTGAAGTGGTGGGCGATGCGCCCGCCAGTGCACATGCCGCTGCCGGCGATGATGATCGCGCCGCTCTTGACCCGGTTGATTGCCATGGATTCTTCCGGGGAGGGCGTGCAATGCAGGATCGGTAACCAATCTTCGATGCGTTTGACCTGCTTGGCGTCCAGCAAGGCTCGGTCGGCTGAGTTGAATTGATGCTGGAAGCGCGAATAGATGGCGTTGGCGCGGATCGCCATGGGGCTATCGAGAAAAACCGCTTGCTGGGGCAGGCGTCCTTCCTGGTAGAAACGCCCGAGGTAGAAGATCAGATCCTGGGTGCGGCCGACAGCGAAGGAGGGGATCAACACATTGCCGCCGTCGCGATGGGCCTGCTGCAGGATCTCCGCCAACTCGTCGAGGGTATCCTCGCTGCAGCGGTGATCACGGTCGCCATAGGTGGATTCGAGCAAGACCACGTCCGCGCGGCTCAGGGTGCTGGGGTTATGCATCAACGGCGAGCAGGTATTACCGAGGTCGCCGGAGAACACCAGGCGCCGGGTCAGGTGGTGATCCTGTATTTCCAGCTCGACTATCGCCGAGCCGAGAATATGCCCGGCGTCATGAAATGTCACTTGAACGCCTGAGGCCACCTCTTGCGTCGCGGCATAGGCTACGGGGCGACGTTGTTTCAGCGTCTGTTCGGCATCGGCGATGGTGTACAGAGGGCTGATTGGCGGCTTGCCGAGGCGCGCGCGCCATTTGTTTTCCCACTCGGCGTCCTTTTCCTGGATGAAGGCGGCGTCGAGCAGCATCAATTCCATCAACTCGCAGCTGGCCTCGGTGGCGAAGATCGGGCCGCGGTAGCCTGCGCTGACCAGCTTGGGCAGCAGGCCGGTGTGGTCGATATGGGCATGGGAAATCACCACGGCGTCCAGGCTTAGCGGATCGAAGGCAAAGTCGCCGCGGTTGCCTTCTTCCTCTTCACGGCGGCCCTGGCGCATACCGCAATCGAGTAACACCTTGGCCCCGTCGCGGCTTTCGATCAGGTAGCAGGAACCGGTGACTTGTTGAATCGCGCCAAGAAAGCTGAGTAAGGCCATGGGGAAATCCTTTTAGATAGGCAAGATTTTCTGCAGATTGCCGGTTTTTTGGGTCATAGACCTTGATGCAGGTCAGCGTGACCGCTGCGCAGCCCGCTCTAGACTGAGGTCATTCTCAAGGAGCCTGCCCATGACCCAGATATTGCCCAATGCCGAGCACTTGGCCGAACACGCCCGTGTCGAACCCAGCTTCGCCGACTGGCAGCGTGGTCATGGTCCTTTGCAGCATAGTCCGCAGACCTGCGCGGCGGTGTACCGCTTGGCCCATCAATTGGTGCAAGCCGGGCTGCAACCTGATTTGGCCAGCGTCTACCGGCTGCTCGGCGCACTGGACCAACTAAGCGCTGCCGGGCTGTGGCTGGTGGCGCACATGACCTACGCCCGGCGCGTGCGTCTCGATGGCAGCAGCCTGGCCGCGGAGGATTTCAAAACCAAGCCCGAGGGCCATACCGGCGGCGCGCTGAATATGGTGCCAGCCTATGCCGGCTACCTGGCCTTGAACGCCCTGACCGGCGAAACCCGCGGCTGGCTGATGGGCCAGGGCCACTGTGTGGCGGCCATCGAGGCGCTGAATCTGCTCACCGCTAATCAGCACCCCGAACAAGCCGAGCGCTATGGCTGCGACGAAGCGGGCATGAATCGCCTGGTGACGGATTTCTACAGCTATGCCCAGGCGGCCGATGGTGCGCCGGGAGTGCCCCTGGGCAGTCACGTCAACCCGCACACGGCCGGCGGCATAGCCGAAGGCGGCTACCTGGGTTTCGCCGAACTGCAATACGGCCATCTGCCTTTGCCTGGCGAGAAGCTGGTGGCGTTTCTTTCCGATGGCGCGGCCGAGGAGCAGCGCGGCAGCGATTGGATGCCGCGCTGGTGGCGCGCCGAAGATTGTGGCGTGGCCTTGCCGGTGATGATCGCCAATGGCCGGCGAATCGAGCAACGCACCGAGCTGGGCACGTTCGAAGGTCTCGAGGGCTTTCGCCAGCACCTGCGCCGCTGCGGATTCGATCCGCTGAGTTTCGATGGCCGCGACCCGGCGGCGTTCGTCTGTGCGCTGTGGGAAATGGAGCAGCGTCTCGAACACCGCGTAAGCGAACTGCGCAACGGCGTTCTGCATTACCCCTTGCCGATGCCTTATGGCATCGCCGAAACCGTCAAGGGCTTCGGCTTCTACGGCGCCGGCAGCAATGCCGCGCACAACTTACCGTTGCCGGCCAATCCTCAGCAGGATGCCCATGCCCGCGAACTGTTCAATCAGCACGCTGCCGCCCTCTGGGTTGCCCCTGATGCATTGGCCGAGGCCTGCGGGCTGTTCGCCGCCCGCGGCTCGCGGGCGGCGGAGCGCGATCACCCGCTGGCGACACGCCAACCGCAATTTGGTCCAATGCCGGAGCTGCATTACCGCAGCGATGCCTGCTCGCCGATGGCGGCGCTGGATCGCTATTTCGTCGATTTGGTGCAGGCCAATCCGCATCTGCGGCCGCGGGTCGGCAACCCCGACGAGTTGGCCAGTAATCGCCTGGGTGGTGTGCTCGATGCGTTGAGACACCGGGTCTGTGAACCGGAAAGTCCCTCGGAGTCCTTGCACGGCGCGATTATCACCGCGCTCAACGAGGAGGCAGTGGTATCCGCCTGCCTGGCCAACCAGGCCGGCTTGAATCTGGTGGCGAGCTACGAGGCGTTCTGCGTGAAGATGCTCGGCGCGGTGCGCCAGACACTGATCTTCGCCCGCCAGCAGAAGGAGATCGGGCGCCCCGCCGGTTGGTTGGGCTGGCCACTGGTGGCCACCTCGCATACCTGGGAGAACGGCAAGAACCAGCAATCGCACCAGGACACCAGCTTCTGCGAAGCGCTGCTGGGCGAGATGGGCGACGTCATGCGGGTGTTGTTTCCCGCCGATCACAACTCGCTGCTGGCACTGCTGCCGTCGATTTACCAAGCACGGGGGCAACTGGCCTGTGTCGTCAGCCCCAAGCGCGAACAGCCGATGCAATTCGATCGTCTACAGGCCGAGCGATTGGCCGCCGATGGCGCGCTGTTGCTCGAACGTCGGGAGGGCGACGACCCCGTGCTGCTGATTGCCACTGGCGGATATCAACTGAGCGAGATGCGCCGTGCTGCCGTTCGTCTGAGCACCGCGGGTATCTCCTGGCATCTGATTTACTTACAGGAGCCGGGGCGTTTCCGCGAACCGCGGGATGCATGGGAGGCACAGGCGATAGCGCCCGTTGCGTTGCGCGATAGTCTGTTCCCCGCGCAGTATCGTCGCCGTGTACTCTTGACCCATATGCGCCCTGAGGTCGCTCGTGGTCATCTCTGGCCGATATTGGGTGATAGCCGTTACAACCGGGTTTTGGGGTACCGCAATCGTGGCGGCACCCTGGACGAGGCGGGTATGTTGTTCGCCAACCGGGCGACTTGGGCGCATGTCGTGCAAGCGGTTGCCGAGGTACTGGCGGTTGCCCCGCAGGGGCTGTTGCAAGACCAGGAGCTGGCGGCATTGGCCGGTAAAGGAAATCCCGAATGCCTGCGTTGAAGTAAAAGTATGCAGGCGTTTGAGTCAAGCTGGGCCAAGGGGTTGACCCCGATGGCAGGAAGGGAGGGGCAGGTATGCCTAAGTTGGTACTGGAGATCGACCCGGCACTGCACCGCTTGTTGCAACAAGCGGCGCGCAATAATCAATTGAGCCTGGAAAACGAATGCTTGCGCCGCCTCGAGGGCGGCGCGCGGCGGTCGCGGCATATGGAGGCGCTGCTCGCCGAACTACGGGTGGACGATACCCGGCGGCGCGTTCAGGGCGAAGGTTGAGTTGCTCTGATTGGAGTGAGTCGCTCTATTGGCCGCAATCGCTTCTGGCGAAGCGCTCGCTGGTCACCGGCAGGTTGGTTTTGTATTCGGTGAACTCGTAGCGCAGCACCGCACCACGGGCCAATAACTGGCGGTAACCGGGGTTGCGGCACACGCTATTGGCCAGTTGCGCGCGCACACTGTCCGGGTTGCCGCGCATTTGCGCGGCGTGGTTGGGGCGCACGCTCAGGTGATTGACCAACGCATTACCCTCAACGCTATAGCCTTGGTCGAGAATATCCTCGTTGATTGCACGCGGCGTCCCCACGCTGCTTTCGCGCGCAACCTGTTCGAGCAGCTTGCTCAGCTCGAAATCCTTCAATGACTCGGCGTAACTAAACAGCGGCAGGCTCAGGGCCAGGGATAGAGCGATCAAGCGCGACATGGGGCTCTCCATAATCAATTCGAACCTTCGACAGGCTTGACCCTTGCGGGTTCAGCAGGGGGCCATCTTACGTCCGCTGGGCTTATCATTCTATTCGGCTATTCGCCGTCGAGTCCTCCGGGTGTCGCCGCGGGTACTACTGGCAGGCGCGTTGGCCGCATGGCTTTGTTAGACTGCCGCGCTTGCCGACCCGGGATCAACCATGTATTGCCTTCCTCCGCCCGTGGCGTTGCCATGAGCCACGCCGTCGCCCGCTTGCGCGCCGCCCGTATCGCCCGTAGCGAAAAACCCTTTCTCGCCCGTGGCTGCAACGCCATACGTTGCCAACACTGCCGCCTGGCGCTGAGCCACTGCCTGTGTGCCTGGCGCCCGCGTATCGAGGCGCAGGCCGCGGTGTGCCTGCTGATGCACGACGTCGAAGCGCTGAAGCCGAGCAATACCGGTTGGTTGATCGCCGACGTCGTGGCCGATACCTGGGCATTCGGTTGGCTACGCACCGCAGTGGAGCCGGAGTTGCCAGCGCTATTGAGCGATCCGCAATGGCAGCCTTATCTGGTGTTTCCCGGCGAATATGCGGCGCCCGAGCGGGTGGTCAGCGAAGTGACGGTCGCGCCGGGTAAGCGGCCGCTGTTCGTGTTGCTCGATGCGACCTGGACCGAGGCGCGCAAAATGTTCCGCAAAAGCCCCTACTTAGACGGCTTGCCGGTGCTCAGCCTGCAGCCGGAGCAGCTGTCGCGCTATCGCTTGCGCCGATCAACGCGCGATGAACACCTGTGCACCGCCGAGGTGGCCGCGCTGTGCCTGGAGCTGGCTGGCGATCAGCGTGCCGCCGATGGCTTGAATGCCTACCTAGATGTATTCAGTCAGCACTACCTGGCGGCCAAGGCGCCGCGCGCGGTCGACCTGGACGATGAACTGCATCGTCGTTTGCAGACTTTCTTGCAGTAAAGCGTGCGGCGCACAGGGTGTTGTCTTGTCCGCCCGGTACCGCCCCTGCAGCCTGGATGAAATCCGGGACCATGTCTGGCGCTAAACCGCTCCCGGATTGCATCCGGGCCGGAGCGCGGAGCCTTGTCCCCTACACCAGCTTCTTTGGCCAGAGTTGCGCCAGCAGCATGCCACCGAACATCAGCGCGCAGCCGATATAGCCGCGCAACTCCAGGCTCTCACCCAAGAACCAGGTGCCCGCCAGCGCAGCGAATACCGCCTCGAGCGAGAGAATGATCGCCGCGTGGGAGGCGATCGCATGTTTCTGCGCCACCACCTGCAGGGTGAAACCGATCGCCACGCCGAACAGGCCGCCATAGAGAACCGCTGGCGCCGCGGCGACTATCATGGCGAATTCGATTGTTTCGAAGATCAACGCCAACAGCAGGCTGATCAGCGCACAGGTGGCGAATTGCACGATGGCCAGGCGCAGCGGATCGTGGCGCCTGGCGAAGAAGCCGACCATCAGCACGTGCACGCCCCAGACGAAGGCGCCCGCCAATTGCAACCAGTCGCCCGAGGCCACCTGGAAGTCTTCGCCGACGCTGAGCAGAAACATGCCGACCACCGCCAACGAGGCGCCGAGCCAGATGCCCAGGCCGGTCTTCTGGCCGATAAACAAGCCGAGCAGCGGCACCATGATCACGTACAGACCGGTGATAAAGCCGGAATTGGTGACGCTGGTGAACAGCAGGCCGAC
Organism: uncultured Pseudomonas sp.; assembly: GCA_946886875.1. The sequence goes on along the minus strand of CAMPJN010000064.1, from coordinate 1,493 downwards.
TTGCTGCAAGTTGATCCCCAATGCCAGCGCCAGGCCCATCAGGCCGCCGCCCAGCAGCAGATGGCGGTTTAGCGGCGGCGGTTCCTCGACGGAGCCGCGTCGTTCGAGCAGCGGCAATAACGGCAGCAGAATCAAGACCGCCAGGCTGAAGCGCAAACCGCTATAGAGAAAGGGGCCGATCGAATCCATGCCCAGGCGCTGGGCGACAAAAACCGTGCCCCAGATCATTGCCGTTGCCAGCATCAACAGGTCGGCGCGTAGCGCATGACTTCGCATACAAAGGCTTCCCGAAAGCAAAGGTGTGAACTTTGCCGCAAAGCGTTGCGCTTGACCACTTGGTCATGGCTCGGCATGCTTGGCGCCGACTCAGGCGCATTTATAGCTTTGCGCTAGCCTGATTCGGTGCTGGCCTCACGTTCGGTATCGGTGGCGCAGTCGATGCCTAACTAATAACAAGAACAGGATCCGCCATGGCCATTTATGAAATCCTGATTGCCGACGATCATCCGCTGTTTCGCAGTGCCTTACAGCAAGCCCTGACCCTGGGCTTGGGCCCCGAGGTGCGCCTGGTGGAAGCAGCCAGTATCGCCGAGCTGGAGGCTTGTCTGGCGCAGAAAGCGGATTGGGATCTGGTGCTGCTCGACTTGAACATGCCCGGTGCCTACGGTTTTTCCGGTTTGGTGTTGTTGCGCGGGCAATATCCCCAGGTGCCGGTGGTGATGGTCTCGGCCCAGGAGGACGCAGCCGTGGTGGCGCGTTCGCGCGAGTTCGGTGCCAGTGGCTTCATTCCCAAATCCAGTACCTTGGAAGTCATCCAGCAAGCCGTTAAAGGGGTGCTCGATGGCGATACCTGGTGGCCCCAGCAAACCCCGGAAGATGCCAAGGTTTCCGCCGAAGCCAAGGCGGCCAGCGCCGGCTTGGCCAGCCTGACGCCGCAACAGTTCCGGGTGCTGACCATGGTCTGCGACGGTTTGCTGAACAAGCAGATCGCCTACGAACTGAGCGTCTCCGAAGCGACGGTCAAGGCCCATGTCACGGCGATTTTCCGCAAGCTGGGCGTGCGCACCCGCACCCAGGCGGCGCTGCTGTTGCAACACCTGGAATCGATCCCTGCCAGTTGATGGAAATATCTGGCTGTCATACCCGGCGCTAGCGTAGCCTGCCGGCTTTAATTCGCAGTAGGCAGATCCCATGTCGCCATTTAAAGGCCAGACCGGCCTTAAACGTATCTTCAATGCCGCAGGCTACTCGCTGGATGGCTTGCGCGCAGCCTTTACCGGCGAAGCCGCCTTTCGCCAATTGCTGTTGATCAATCTGCTGCTGATTCCCCTGGCCTTCTATGTCGAGGTCAGCCGCGTCGAGCGCGCGCTGATGATCGCGGTGTGCTTGCTGGCGCTGATCGTCGAGTTGCTCAACTCCGCCGTCGAGGCGGCGATCGATCGCATTTCATTGGATCTGCACCCCTTGTCGAAAACCGCCAAGGATATGGGCAG
>CAMPJN010000063.1 GCA_946886875.1 uncultured Pseudomonas sp. | reverse complement strand
CAAGGAATACTGCTCCTGCCGCTATGTGATGCAGCACCCGGCGACGTACTGCGAAAGCTACGTTGCCCAGTACCTGCCGCTCAGCCAGCTGCTCGACGAGGCGGATCGCAAACGGGTGACCGCCACTGGCCTGGGCCGTAGCCATAGCGCGGTTTGGCTGAGCCCGCGCTATGGCTGCCGCTTGCTGCCGGCACAACCCTGAAGCTTCCCAGGCTTTGCAAGGCCGGCGCGGGCGACTATCGTGGCGACCACACGCACTACCTGACGGATGCTTATGCGCACTTGCCGAACCTGCGATGGCTTGCGAGCTGCACCACGATGACGGATACGGTTTTTCCCTGGCGACAGGGCAACCGCTTCGTGTTGCTCAACGATGGACCTGTGTTCTTCCCGCGGATGATCGACCTGATAGATGCCGCCGAGCATCACGTCGAGTTCGAGCAATACCTGGTCGAAAGCAGCGCTTGCGCCAGCGTCATGGTCGAGGTGCTGTGCGCGGCGGCGCAGCGCGGCGTGACGGTGCGTTGCCTGTTCGACGATTTCGGCTGTCAGGGCCTGCTGGCCGCCGACCGCCAGCGTCTTAGCGATGCCGGAGTGCAGGTGCGTTGGTACAACCCACTGGGCTGGCGCCGCGGCTTTCGCAACTTCTACCGCGACCACCGCAAGCTGTTGTTGGTCGACGGTCAGACCGCCTTTGTCGGCGGCACCGGCGCCACCGACGAATTCTGGACCCCCGGCGAGCCGCAGAGCGCCTGGCATGAGCTGATGGTGGAAATCAGCGGGCCCCTGGTCGGCGACTGGCAGCAACTGTTCGACCGCCAGTGGCTGGCCTGCAATGCCCGCCTGGCCTGGCGGGTAAGGCCGCTGCTGGGGTTCAAACGCCTGCCGCGGCTGCCGGTCGGGCAGGGTCTGGGGCGGGTGGCCTATGCCGACTCTCAGCAACACCGCGATATCCTCCAGTCGCTGTTGCGCGCCCTGACCTTGAGCAAGCGTCGAATCTGGCTCGCCACCCCGTATTTCCTGCCCACCTGGAAAGTCCGCCGCGCCCTGCGCAAAGCCGCGGCGCGTGGCGTTGAGGTGCGGTTGCTGCTCAGCGGGCGCCACACCGACCACCCGCCGGTGCGCTTCGCCGGCCAGCGTTACTACCCGAAACTGCTCAAGGCCGGCATCCGCATCTTCGAGTACCAGCCGCGTTTCCTGCATTTGAAGATGGTCCTGGTCGACGACTGGGTCAGCATCGGCTCGTGCAACTTCGACCACTGGAACCTGCGCTTCAACCTCGACGCCAACCTCGAAGCCATGGAACCGACCTTCACCTTTGCTGCGGCCGAGTGCTTCCGCACCGACTTCGCCGAAAGCCTGGAAGTCACCCTCGACCTCTGGCACGCCCGGCCTTGGTGGCGGCGGCTGCAGCAGCGCGTATGGGGCTGGCTGGATCGCTTGGTGGTCAACCTGCTCGACCGCAGGCGCTGAGCGACGCAGGCCGTGCAATATGCCTTGGCGACTGGCCGCGATCATGCAGCTTGCACGAGTCGATCGGGCGCGGTTTGTTTATAACTTATTGATTTTAAATATTTATTTTTAGTTTTTCAGTTTGGCATGCTCGATGCTCTTTAAACGGAGGGGCGCAGACCCCGTTTTCTAACTCCGATAAAGAGACCTATAACCATGAATGCCATCGACCTGTTGAAAGCCGATCACCAGACAGTTAAAGAGATCCTCAGCCAGTTGCAGGATTCCACCGACCGGGCGATCAAGGGGCGCACGCAGTTGCTACAGAAGCTGGAAATGGAAGTCACCGTGCACACCAAGCTGGAAGAGGAACTGCTGTATCCCGCATTTAAAACGGCCGGCAACAAGGACGACGCCGAAATGTTCTACGAGGCCAAGGAAGAACATCGCGCCGTCGACTCCCTGGTGTTGCCCGACTTGAAAGTGACGGACCCCTCCGCACCTGAATTCGCCGGGCGGATCAAAGTGCTCAAGGAACTGCTGGAGCACCATATCGAAGAGGAGGAGAGCGAACTCTTTCCCCGGGCTGAGAAGTTGCTGAGCAAATCCCAGTTGACGGAAATGGGCGAGCAGATGGCCGCGCGCAAAGCCGAGCTGAAAAAACAACTCAGCGCCTCGCTGAAGCAAGATTCATCGAACCAGGCAGCCTGACTGGGGTCGACTCGATAGCTACGAATTAAGAGAGCTAATCACTATGAAAAGTTAATAACCAATAGGAGGGTTGCGACATGATCGAAACCAATAACGTATATGTCGGCAACCTGGTGGACCCGGCGAATAGCCCAGGGGTGTCGTGGCGGGCGGTGTTCGCTGGCGCGGCGGGCTCCGTCGCCCTGACCTTGATCCTGATTCTACTCGGCATGGCCCTGGGGTTTACGGCGATGGCGCCGTGGATGGGCGGTGGTATCAGCGGTCAAATCCTGGGTATTTCGGCAATTGTCTGGCTTACCCTGACCCAGATCGCCGCCTCGGGTATGGGCGGCTATCTCGCCGGTCGGTTACGTGCGCGTTGGGTCAGTGCCAATACCAGCATGACCAATAGCAACATGAGTAGTAAGGAAGTGTTTTTCCGCGATAGCGCCCATGGTTTTTTGGCATGGGCATTGGCGACCTTATTGACCGCAATGCTGGTGCTCGGGTCGGTCGACAATATGCTCAGCAGCGGTATGCAGGCTGGCGGCGCGGTGGTTTCCAGTATCGCCTCGGGTGCGCCCGTTGCGACCTTGAACATGGTCAATGGCGCGGGCCAAGGGCAGGGTGGCGCGCAGGGTGCTGAGAATTCCCTGAGCTACTACGTCGATATGCTGTTCCGTACCGATCAGCCGCCGCCCATTACCACGTCGCCGGCTGATGATCAGGCCACCCGAGCCGAAGCACTGCGCATTTTCATCAATAGCATCTCGGCGGATCAGCAGCAGTTGAGCCGTGACGACCTTGAGTACCTGGCAAGCGTGGTCGCGCAGCGCACCGGTCTCAGCCAAGGGCAAGCCGAACAGCGTGTGGAAGAAGTGTTCAACCGTGCCAGCCAGGCCCTTCAGGAGACCTGGAGCGCTCTGCAGAACGCGGCTGAGCAAGCGCGCCAAGTGGCTGCCTGGAGTTCGCTGTGGATGTTCGTCGCGCTCTTGTGTGGGGTGATCGCGGCCGGCCTGATGGCGGTATGGGGCGGTAAGCAACGCGACCGGATGATCTTCTAGCGCGGTGTGCGCTCGACTGTTGCGGTGATCTCTGGTGGTCGAGCGCGTTAGCCCTGGTTTTGTTCTGCGGCTCAGCCTGGCCGATTCTGCGAGCATGGCTGAATCATCGGTTGAGCGATTCTCTCGCTGACCAGCGGTAGTTCTCCGGTCGTTTGTAGTAGCAGGCTGTTACCCGCCGCGCGCGCGACGGCGCAGACTGTTTCTCCCCCCACTTGAGACTGGAGAACGCCATGGCTGCTAAAAAAATTCTGATGCTGGTCGGCGATTACGTCGAAGACTACGAAGTGATGGTGCCGTTTCAGGCATTGCTGATGGTCGGCCACACCGTGCATGCGGTCTGCCCGGACAAGTCCGCCGGGCAGAGCGTGCGCACCGCCATTCATGATTTCGAAGGCGAGCAGACCTATAGCGAGAAGCCTGGGCACAACTTCGCCCTGAACTTCGATTTCGCCCAGGTCGCCGCGCAAGACTACGACGCATTGTTGATTCCCGGCGGTCGCGCCCCCGAATACCTGCGCCTGAACCCCGCGGTGCTGGCGCTGGTGAAGGATTTCAATGTCGCCAACAAACCGATTGCCGCGGTTTGTCATGGTGCCCAACTGCTGGCCGCCGCAGGCGTGCTTGAAGGCCGCGAATGCAGCGCCTATCCCGCCTGCGGGCCGGAAGTGCAGTTGGCTGGCGGTCGCTATATGGACATCCCAGTGGATCAGGCCCACGTGCAAGGCAACCTGGTCACCGCGCCGGCCTGGCCGGCGCACCCGCAGTGGCTGGCGGCCTTTCTCGGCCTGCTGGGTACCCGCATCGAGCTGTGAAGTTGTATGGTTGAAGCCTCGGCCGCGCAACTTATCGCGCGCAGCCGAGGTTCTGCCTGCTGGGTTTACCGTCGAGGCTTAGTTCATGTGCGAGCTCTATGTAAAAGCCGATCCGATTCTCTATGAATCCCGTTCCCGCTCGCTGCGCATTCGCGGTGTGGTCACCACCCTGCGCCTGGAAAACCAGTTCTGGGACATCCTCGCCGAGATCGCCGCGGTCGATGGCATGACCACCAACCAACTGATCACCAAGCTGTATGACGAGGTCATGGACTACCGCGGCGAAGTGGTGAATTTCGCCTCCTTCCTACGGGTCAGCTGCACGCGGTTTCTCAGCCAACGGCAGAGCGCGGGGCAGACGGGTACGCGTGTCAGCCTGGTGCGTGGCTGATCCAGATCAGCCTGGCCGTGGAGGCTGCACTTTGATGGGCGTAACTCGCGGTTGATTCACTGAAATTGGCAGGGTGCGTCCCTGTGTCTCAGATGACCTCGGGGCTGTGCGCGGCTAGCATGCCGTACTCACCGCGCTCAGGAACCCTCGCTTGCCTCACTCCCGCGCCCTTCGTTATGGCAACTGGCTTGGCCTCGCGGCCATGTGTCTGCTGCTGCTCGGGCCATTGCTGGGGCAGGGGCTGGCGCGGCCTGCAGTCGAGTTGCAGTGGCTCGACCAGCTGGCCTGCTCCGGCGAGCATAAGGCGCCGCAACAGCAATCCCATTCCAGCGATTGGGCCAAGTGTGGCTACTGTACGCTGCTGCTGTCTTCGCCGGCACTGGCCGGGATGGGCTTGGCGCTGCAGCCCCTCGCGTCGGGCCATCCTCTCGTTCGTTCCCCTGTTGTTCCAGCCCTGCCTGCGGCGGGCATCTTCCCCGATGCGCAGCCCCGCGCACCGCCTCGTCAGGCCTGATCCGCCGCGCAACTAATGGCGCGCGGCTTCTATATCGCTCTGTGATTCGGTGTGACTGCGCCATTGTTTGGCGCGGCTGCGCCGGCTTATACGCCTGCCTGTCTGGAATGATGCCAATGCCCATCCATTACTCCCCGTATTACCCCCGTTGCCTGGCTGTTTTGACCCTGTTGAGCCCGCTGGCTCTGGCTGTCGAAGCGGCCCAAGATCCCGCCGCGATGCCTATCCAACTGCCGCCGATGCAGGTTGAAGGCCAGGCGCTGGTAGCGCCTGCCGAACTACCCAGTGCCGAGCAGATTCGTGGCCTGATTCCGGCCACCTCGGATACCGCCACCCTGCTGCGCGGCGTGCCCGGCGTCAGTCTCAACGGTGCCGGCGGCATCTCCAGTCTGCCGGCCATTCGCGGCCTGGCCGATGATCGTCTGCGGATCAAGGTCGATGGCATGGATCTGATCGCATCCTGCCCCAACCACATGAATCCGGCCCTGTCCTACATTGCGCCGAGCAACCTGGGCAAGTTCCAGGTGTTCGCCGGCATCACCCCGGTCAGCGTCGGTGGCGACAGTATCGGCGGCACCATCATCGCCGACAGCGCCGCGCCCGAGTTTGCCGCGGCGGGTGCGCCGAGCATCAACCAGGGCGAGATCGGCGCGTTCTTGCGCAGCAATAACGATGCTCGCGGTGGCAACTTCTCCGCCGTGCATGCCAGCGAGCAGTTTCATATCCGCTATGCCGGCAGTTACAGCAAGGCCAACAACTACATGGCCGGCGGCGAGTTCAAGGACAGCCGTGCCACCGGGCGTGCGGGTGAAGGCGCGGCGCTGGATGAAGTAGCGTCCACGGCCTATGAGCGCCGCGACCATGAGCTGAGCATGGCCTACAAGCTGGGCGAGGATTTGCTGGAGTTGCGCCTGGGTTACCAACATGTGCCTCAGGAGCTGTTCCCCAACCAGCGCATGGACATGACCGACAACAGCCAGCAGCGCGTCAACCTGCGCCATCTCGCCCAGTTCGACTGGGGCAGCCTGGAGACCCGGGTTTACCACGAGAAGGTCGAGCACGAGATGGACTTCGGTCCGGATAAGCGCTTCTGGTACGGCATGCAGTCCAACGTGCCCGGCACCATCGATGGCCAGGCCTGTGGTCCGATCGGCAGCACCTGCGCCGGCGGTATGCCGATGGCAAGCCAGGGCAAGACCCTGGGCGCCAGCCTCAAGGCCGATATCGAACTGAGTGCCGACGACCTGCTGCGGGTGGGCGGTGAGTACCAGCGTTATCGCCTCGACGACTACTGGCTGGCCTCCGGTGGCAGCATGGGGCCGGGCACCTTCGACAACATCAAGGATGGCCGGCGTGATCGCCTCGGTCTGTTCGGCGAATGGGAGCGGCAGCTCAACCCGGCCTGGCTGACCCTGGTCGGCCTGCGTTACGAGCATGTCGCCAGCGACGCCGCTGCCGTGAGTGGCTACGGTGGCACCCAGGGCAACCAGATCGCCGAGGCGGCCGCCTTCAACGCCAGCGACCGCAGCCAGAACGACAGCAACTGGGACTTCACCGCCCTGGCCCGCTACAACCACGACGCCAGGCTGGATATCGAATTCGGCGTGGCGCGCAAGGTGCGCTCGCCCAATCTGTACGAGCGCTACACTTGGTCGAGCTGGGCGATGGCCGCGACCATGAACAACTTCGTCGGCGACGGTAATGGCTATGTCGGCGATGTCGATCTCAAGCCGGAAGCCGCGCATATCGCCTCGGTGACCTTCGACTGGCACAGCAAGGACCGCGGTCATGAACTCAAGGTCACGCCGTTTTATACCCACATCAATAACTACATCGATGCGGTCAAGCACCCCGGCACGGCCTTCCAAACCGATGCCTTCAATGTGCTGCAGTACGCCAATCAATCGGCGCGCATCTATGGTGTGGATATCTCCGGGCGCATGCCGTTGGCGCGTAACGACCTCGGCCAATGGGGCCTGCAGGCCTTGGTCAACTACAGCAACGGCAAAAACCGCGACACCGGCGACCAGCTGTACAACAGCATGCCGCTCAACACCACGCTTACCCTGACCCAGCAACTGGGCGGCTGGAGCAACAGCCTGGAAATGCTCAGTGTGCAGGCGAAGAACCAGGGCTCTGATGTGCGCAATGAAATCCAGACTTCCGGCTACACCCTGTTCAACCTGCGCCTGAGCCACAGCTGGGACAAGCTGCGGGTCGATTTCGGCGTGGAGAACCTGGCGGACAAGTTCTACTACCTGCCCACCGGCGGTGCCTATACCGCTCAGGGCCGGACCATGTCGATGAGCATGGGCCCTGCTTGGGGCACGGCGGTGCCGGGGATGGGGCGTTCGTTTTATACCGGTGTCAATCTGCGCTTCTAGCGGATTCGGCTTGAAGCAGTGCGGTGCTGCTTCAAGCCAGGGCTGGTGTTGCTGACTGGTTGCCATTGCTGGCGGATCAGCGTGGCAGGCAATCCTCGGTGCGGCTGCGGGCGGGCGCTGGCGAACTGGTCGCCCATTGCACCAGGAGGATGCTGCCCAGCACCGTCAGCAGGCCGATCAGGGCCACGCCGGTGATGCGTTCGTCGAGCAGCGCCCAGCCCATCAGCACGGCGATCACCGGGCTGAGCAAACTCAGCGACGACACCGCCACCGGCGACAGCCGGGCAATCCCGCGAAACCACAGGACATACGCCAGCAGCGCACCGAACAGCGACAGGTAAGCGTAGGCCAGACCCTGGCTGAGACTCAGGCTGGGCAAGGGCGGATCGACCAGCAGCGCCAAAGGCAGCAACATCAAACCGCCCAGCAGCAACTGCCAGCCGGTAAAGGCCAGCAGCCCCAGCCCGGTCTGCCAGCGCCGGCTCAAATAGGTGCCCAGTGCCATGCAGGCCATGCCGACAAAGGCTGCGGCTATACCCATAGCATCCCAACTGGCGTCCGGCGACAGCAACAGGGCGGCCATGCCGGCTATGCCCATTATGCTGGCGCCCATGGCCAACTGCGCCGGGCGTTGCCCCTCCAGCGACCACAGCAGGCCCATCAGCAGCAGCGGCTGGATTGCCCCCACCACCGCGGCCAGGCCGCCGGGCAGGCCGCCGGGCAGGCGATAGGCGGCGACGAACAACAGGGCCTGGAAACAACCGATGTTCAGCGCCGCCAATACCAGCAGCCGACCCCAATGGACGCGCGCCGGCAGTTGCCGGCAGAGCAGCACCAGCAGCAGGCCGGCCGGCAGCACTCGCAGCATGGCTGCGATAAAGGGCCGGTCCGGCGGCAGCAGCTCGGTGGTGACTATATAAGTGGAGCCCCAGATCAGTGGCGCCAGGGCGGTTATCAGAATGTTCAACCAGGGCGTGCGCAGCAGTGTGTTGTTCATGTAAATTATCTCGCATTCAAGATAAATAAAGCCTAGAGCCAATATGTCTTGAATTCAAGATAAATATTCGAGGAGCACTCATGTCCCAATCACGCCCCAGCGACGCCGTCGATACCATCCTGCAGCAGTGGGCCAGAGAGCGCCCGGACCTGGACGCCAGCCCCATGGCGGTGATCGGTCGTGTCGGCCGCTGCGCGGCCCTGCTGCGCCGCGAGCTGGAACAGGTGTTCGCCGCTTTCGGCTTGAGCTCCTGGGAGTTCGACGTGCTGGCCAGCCTGCGCCGCTCCGGTGCGCCCTATTGTCTGGCGCCCACCGCACTGTTTTCCGCGCTGATGATCACCTCCGGGACCATGACCCGGCAGCTGCAACAGCTGGAAGCCACCGGCTGGGTCAGTCGCAAACCCAGCCCCAGCGATGCCCGCAGCATGCTGGTGCAGTTGACCGAAGCGGGGCTGGAACTGATCGACCGCGCGGTGACCGCCCATGTGGCAAACGAGGCGCGCATCCTCGCGCCATTGCCGGCTGCCACCCTGGCGCAACTTGAAGAAGGGCTGGCGGCCCTGTTGGCGATAGTGGAACCGCGGTCCGAGTGACTCGCTGCACCGCTGTGCAGTCTGTCATTTAAGTGCCGGCAGCCGGCGCCGAGAACCCCCAAACAGCATGGCCAAAATAAGAGAGCGCGAGATGATCGGCGAATTGAAAATCGAAGACATCCAACTGGGCGACGGCAAGGAAGTGGTCAAGGGCGCCCTGATTACCACCCAATACAACGGCTACCTGGAAGACGGCAGCAAATTCGATTCCTCCTATGATCGCGGCAAGCCCTTCCAGTGCGTGATCGGTACCGGGCGGGTGATCAAGGGCTGGGACCTGGGCATGATGGGCATGCGCGTCGGCGGCAAGCGCAAACTCTACGTGCCCGCTGAGCTGGGCTATGGCGAGCGCGAGTTCGGCGCCTATATCAAGCCCAATTCCAACCTGATCTTCGAGGTGGAGTTGCTGGAAGTGCTGACCCGCGACGACTGAGCGCCTGGGCGCCCCGGCAAAAGGCTGAACCTGCGAGCCGGCTTCCTGTTCGAATCAGTAAGCACGTCGACGACGTGCGCTGCATCGCTGATATGGAGGAAACATCATGGTTCGCCTTAGCACGCTTGGTCTGTGGATGATCGTTCTTATGGCACCGGCAACCTTTGCCGGCCCTGCAAGTGACGAACTCGAGGCGACAGGGCTTTCCGCTCGCGAGGGCTGGGCATTTCCCGCGGCCGCTGGTTCGCCGTTCAGCATGGCCTTTCTGGTGCTCAACAACCGTGGCGATAAGGAACGGGTACTGCAGTCGGCGTCATCGCCGGTTGCCGAGAAGGTTGCATTACACGCAGCGGTCGCCGATTTGAGCCCGGACACCACGACCCCGATAGAGAGTATCCCGGTGTCGCCGGAGGACGATCTGATATTCGCCCCTGGGGGGCCGCGCCTGATGCTGATGGGGCTCAAGCAGGCGCTGGAGATCGGCGACCAGTTCCCCCTGACCTTGCACTTCAGCGATGGCGATTCGATCAGCCTGGATGTCACCGTGTCCAAGCAGATGCCCGCGCATTTTCGCCATTAAGCGGGCGTCACGCCCTGTCGTGGCAGGCGCACGCATACTTCCAACCCACCAAACGGTGATTCGCCGAGCGTGACGCTGCCGCGGTGCAGTTGCACCACCCGCTGCACGATCGACAAGCCCAGCCCGGCGCCTTGACCTTCTTCAAGTCGGTAGAAGCGTTCGAAGAGTTTTTCCCGTAGCGCCGCGTCGACGCCGGGGCCGCTGTCCTGCACGCGCAATATCAATGCATCGCTGTGGGCTTGCAGTTGCACCTGGATGCGTCCGCCGACGGGGGTGTACTGCACGGCGTTGCCGATCAGATTCTGCAGCAGGGTGCCGAGGCTCGGCGCGTCGACTGACAAGCGGTAATCGCCAGCTTCATCGGCATCGAAACTGAGTTCCTGCTGACGTTCCAGGGCCAATGGGGTGAGTTCGGCCAGCTCCTCACGGAGAAAACCCAGTAGGTCGAGTTCGACCATCGCCAGTTGCATGCCGTTGGGGTCGAGCCGGGCCAGGGTCAGCAGTTGCGCGACCACCCGGGTGGCGCGCTTGACCCCGCCGCCGAGTTGACGCAAGGCCTCGTCGCGGTCGTTCGGGTCGCGGGCTTCCAGGGCGTTTTGTGCATGGATGCGCAGCACCGCCAAGGGCGTGCGCAGCTCGTGGGCGGCATCGGCGATAAAGCGTTTTTCCTGATCGAGCAACTGATTGACCTGCATCAGCAGACGGTTGAGCGCGGCGCCCATGGGTTCCAGCTCGGCCGGTAACGGCGACAGCAGCAGCGGCGCCAGGTTGTCCGGCGCGCGGGATTTGATCAGTTCGGCCATGCGTTGCAGTGGACGCAAGCCCCAGCCCACCGCCCACCATACCAGCAGGGCGAGCAAGGGCAGGCCGATCAGATCGGGCAACAGGCTGCGCCGGGCGATTTTGCCGACCAGTTCGCCGCGCACATCCTCGCGTTCGCCGACCAATATCCAGTGGTTATCCTGAAGGTCGCGCAAGAGGAATACCCGCCACTGGTAATCCGCCAGCGACACGCTGCGGTAGCCGAGCAACTGCCCGACAATTGCCGATAACGGTTGTTCGGGCATGGCCTCGCTGCCCTGGGCCTGGTTGGCGTCGCTCACCATCTGCCTGAGCAAACCCGCTGGTGCGCTGGCCGATTGCAGCAACACGACCCCCTCTTCATCGAGTACCTGAAACGCCAGTTTGCCCTCGTAGGGGTGGCCGTCGAACTGGATCTCGTCGTCTGCTGCCGGCCGCGCCTGCAGCGCCTGATTGAGGGCGTCCTGCAGCGCTTGGCGGTCGCTTTGCGGCATGTCGCGGCCGACCATGCCGGCGAGCAGACGGGCGGTTTGCACCAGTTGGGCATCGAACAGTTCTTCGATCTCATGCTGGGCGTCGCGATAGCTTTTGTAGGAAATCAGGGTCATCGACAGGCTGAGCAAGCCGAGGACCAGAAGCAGGGTGCGGGCGCGAATCGACAGCATCAGACTTTATCCACCAGGTAGCCGACGCCGCGCACGGTGCGGATCAGTTCGGGAAAGAATTTCTTGCGCAGATGATGCACATGCACTTCCAGGGCGTTGCTTTCCAGTTCCTCGTCCCAGCCGTATAGCGCCTGCTGGAGCTTGTCGCGGGTCATCACCCGGCCGGGCTGGGCGATCAATTCGTGCAGCAGGAGAAACTCCTTGCGCGGCAGGTTGAGCAACTGGCCCTGGAAGGTCACCGCCTGGCTCACCGGATCGAGGCTGATGCCGCGGTATTCCAGGGCCGGTTGCGGTCGGTTGAAACTGCGCCGCAACAGCGCGCGCAGGCGCGCCTTGAGTTCGGCGACATCGAAGGGCTTGATCAGGTAATCGTCGGCGCCGGCATCCAGCCCGGCGATGCGGTCGGCGGTGGAATCGCGCGCGGTGAGCACCAGCACCGGCACCGGATTGGCGGCGGCGCGCAGCTGTTTGAGCACCTGCAGGCCATCCAGGCGCGGCAGGCCGAGGTCGAGTATCGCCAGCTCGAAACTTTCATGGCTCAAGGCGTGCAGCGCACTTTGCCCGTCCTGCACCCAGTCGACGGTATAGCCCTCGGGTTTCAGCGCCGTGCGAATCCCTGCGCCCAGCGCCTTATCGTCTTCGACCAGCAAAATACGCATACGCGACCCTCTGTTTCGCCTATCAAGCCCGCCAGCGCTGAATTAGTCCAGCTTGGCATTTACTTGGCTCAACAACTTGGCGATCTCCTTGCGGCGGCCCTCATCGGCGGAAACGCGGTTCGGCCGCGGCGGCGCTTGCAATGCTTTGTTCAGCGCCTGCTTGGCTTCCTCATAACGCTTGGCGCGGTAGAGGAAATCGCCATAGAAGTAGTTCGGATCGATGCCGTCTGGGTTGATGGCCAAGGCCTGCTTGAGCATGACTTCAGCTTTTTTGTCGTCGCCAAAGCCGATGGGCCAGCCCGGCACCTGATAGTAGAGGCTGCCCAGGCTGGTATAGGCCGAGCCGGACAATGCCTTGGGATCTTCGGCGAGGGCCTGTTCCAGGCTGGCTTTCGCTTGCTTGGCCAGACCCAGGGCGCCCAGACCGCCTTTGGCGCCGGCATAGGTGCTGAGGATGATGCCGCGCCAGATCAACAGTTCGGCTGCTTTGGGTTCCTTGTCCAATGCCAGTTGAGCTTGTTCGCTGAGTTTGGCGAAGGCGGCTTCGCGCTGCGCCTCGGGCAACTGATAGTTGATTTGCGCCCAGCGCGTTTGCAGGGCTTGCAGGCTTTGTTGGCTTTGCTCGCTGAGGGCGAAGGCGGGCAGGCTGGCGAGGCAGAGCAGGGTGCAGCAGGTGCGGCGCAGAAAGGTCATGGGCATGGTCGTGGTCCTTTAGGGTTTGGATCGGGCGAAGCGCTGGATGATGGGCAGTTGTTTGCGCAGGGCCTGGTCGACCACACGCGGCAGCAGGCTGTTGAGGCGCACGAAGAATTTCTCCGGCCAGCCGAGATAGCGTTCGTCGTCTTCGCGGCGAATGGCTTGCAGCAGTTGCTGGGCGACTGCCTGCGGCTCGTCCATGGCCTGGTGCAGTTCGTCGTTCATCGCCACCACATTGGCGGCGTTCATCCCGGTGCGGGTGGCGCGGGGGGCGAAATACAGCACTTTCACCCGGGTGTCGGCGAGTTCGCGGCGCAGCGCTTCGGAAAAGCCGCGCAAGGCGAACTTGCTCGCGCAATAGGCGCTGAAACCCGGATAACCGATGGAGCCGAAGGTCGAACCGAGATTGACCACCAGCGCTGAGCTTTGCTGGCGCAGCAGCGGCAGCAGGCGGTGGGTCAGCTGCAGGGTGGCGGTCACGTTGAGGTCGATAAGCTCGGCGAGCGCTTCTTCGTCATGCTGTTCGAGCAGGCTGAAATGGTTGATGCCGGCGGCGTTGATCAGGGTATTCAACGCGCCGAAACGTTTCGCAGCGGCCACCACTGCTTCACGGCCGTCGCGCTCGCGGATATCGGCCTGGAGCACGTCGATCTTGCCCGGATAGCGCTGCGCCAGTGCCTGCAAGGCATCCAACTGGCGGCCGACCAGCAGCAGATGCGCGCCTTCGGCGGCCAGCGCCGTGACCAGCGCCAGGCCGATACCGCCGCTGGCGCCGGTGATCAAGGCCCGACAGTCGTAGAGTTTCATGAGCGTTCCCCGGCGTCGGCCAGCGGCAGGCTGCGGAACATATCGCCGTAGAGCCGGTAGACCACCTTGGCGGTGTGCACCACCGCAGCCTGATCCTCGACGTTGTCCAGGCGGTTCATCAGTTTTTTCAGCAGCTCGATGTGTTCCAGATCCAGGCTGCCGTGGGAGGTCAGGTAGCTGAAGGCCTGGTTCGGCA
>CAMPJN010000062.1 GCA_946886875.1 uncultured Pseudomonas sp. | reverse complement strand
TTGTTTTTGTCATCGACGCTACTCCATGTTCTTTTGTTATGGATGGTGCGGACTATAGCCAGCAGGTATTACTGCTTGATCCCTCGAAAGTGTGATTTGCAGTCCCCCAAGTACTCTAGCTTGATGTTTTCGGCGGGCAAGCCCGACCCGCCGCAAGCCAAGAATGGCGTTGAAACAGCAATTAGCAAGCCAAACGCTTGTTTGACTATGTAGTCACTTCGGCCAGGCGCTACCGACGGGGCTTACAGAGTCGAAAGAAAACTGCTGCCAGCCGCCTGCCACTGGGCTATATCCAGGCGAATGCGTTTCTTGTCCAGCTTGCCGACACTGGTCTTGGGAACTTCGGTAACAAGGGCGATCTGAGTGGGTATCGCCCACTTGTTGATATGGCCTTGCTCGACGAATGGCTTCAGGTGCTCCTTGAGGCCCTTGGCGTCAAGCACTTGCCCTTCATGCAATACCAGCAAGGCAAACGGACGCTCCCCCCATTGCGGGTCCACCACGCCGACCACGGCGACTTCGCGTACCGCGGGATGGCGACTGATCAGATCTTCCAGTTCCAGCGAGGAAATCCACTCGCCGCCGGTCTTGATCACATCCTTGATGCGGTCGCGGATATCGACGAAGCCCATGCCATCAATGGTGGCGACGTCGCCGGTGTGCAACCAGCCGTGCTCCCAGAGCTCCTGGCCTTTCTCCGGCTCGCGGTAGTAACCCTGGGTCAGCCAAGGCGCGCGTAGCACCAGTTCGCCCTGAGCGTCACCGTCAGCCGGTAGTATTTCGCCTTCGCTGTTCATGATCACCGCTTCGACCAAGGGCACGGGTACGCCGGCCTTGATCCGATAGGTGATGCGCTCGTCCTCGCTGCCGGCCCACATCTCGTCATTTATATGCGCACAGGAAATCAACGGGCAGGTCTCGGACATGCCATAGGCGGCGGTGAGCTGGATGCCGCGTGCCTTGGCGGCCTCGTACAGCGCGCGATTCAGGGCGCTGCCACCGATGATCATCTTCATCCCACCAAAATCGTAGCCTTTCGCACTCGGGGCGTTGAGCACCATTTGCAGGATGGTCGGTACGCAGTGGGAGAAGGTCACCTTCTCGTCACGGATCAGTTTGCACAGCATGTCGGGCTCGTAGCGCCCCGGATACACCTGCTTGATGCCCAGCATGGTGGCGGCATAGGGAATACCCCAGGCGTGCACGTGGAACATCGGCGTGATCGGCATGTAGACGTCGCTGGTGCCGAGCAAGCGCACGCTATCGAGACTGCCCAGCACGCTGGCTTCGGCCAAGGTATGCAATACCAGTTGGCGATGGGTGAAATACACGCCCTTGGGATTGCCGGTGGTGCCGGTGGTGTAGAACATGGTGGCGACCGAGTTCTCGTCGAAATCCTCGAACGCATAGGCAGTGCTGGCAGCGGCCAGCAGTTGCTCGTATTCGCCCACCAGGCCTGGCAGCTCGGCGGTTTTCTCTTCGCCGTCGGTCAACAGCAGGGTTTTCTCGACCGTGGCCAATTGGCTGGCGATGGAGTTGTAAAGCGGGACGAACTCGCTGTTGACCAGCACGAACTTGTCGTCTGCGTGATTCATGGTGTACAGAATCTGATCAGGCGACAGGCGGATATTAATGGTGTGCAACACTGCGCCCAGCATCGGGATGGCGAACATGCACTCCAGGTAGCGATGGCTGTCCCAATCCATCACCGCAACCGTATCGCCGGCCTTGACCCCCGCTTCGCTGAGCACGTTGGCCAGTCGGGCAACCCGCTCGTTGAAGGTTGCATAGTTGTAACGCACGCTGTCGCGATAGACGATCTCGCGGGTTTTTTCATAACGCACGCCAGACAACAGCAGACGTTTGATCAACAGCGGGTATTGATGGGCATTGGCCGCGGGGGGAATGATACGGGTCTGCAGCATGTAGGGGCACCTTTTGGCAATCAGTATTGTTTTTTGATGGTGCGACTTTAGAGCGCAGAACAGAGCCATAAATCAGTCCAAAGGATGATTTGCCCCATGACTCTTTGGCCACTTTTGGTCACGCGCTAGAATGCGGCCAATGGGTGATCATAACTGCCCGTATTTTCAATAACCTACGTTTATAAGAGGTGAGTGCAATGTCCACTATCGTTATCGTCAGTGGTGCCCGCACACCCATGGGCGGCTTCCAGGGCAGCCTGTCCAGCGTGCCCGCGGTGGACCTGGGCGCTGCCGCCATCCGCGCCGCCGTCGAGCGTGCTGGCATCCCGGCTGGCGACGTCGAGGAAGTAATCATGGGCTGCGTTCTGCCTGCAGGCCTCAAGCAAGGCCCGGCGCGCCAGGCGTCGCTGAATGCCGGCCTACCGGCGGCCACGGGCTGCACCACGGTCAACAAGCTGTGCGGCTCGGGCATGAAGGCGGTGATGCTGGCCCATGACCTGCTCAAGGCCGGCAGCAACAAGGTGATGATCGCTGGCGGCATGGAGAGCATGTCCAACGCTCCCTATATCATCGAGAAGGCCCGCAGCGGGCTGCGCATGGGCCATGGCGAAATCAAGGACCATATGTTCCTCGACGGCCTGGAAGATGCGCGCACGGGCCGCTTGATGGGTTCGTTCGCCCAGGAAACCGCGGACCAGTACGGCATCACCCGCGAACAAATGGACGCCTATGCCATCGAATCGCTGAAGCGCGCGCAAGCAGCCATCGCCAGCGGTGCCTTGGATGCTGAAATCGTCCCGATCACCGTCACCAGCCGCAAGGGCGAGGTCGTGGTTAAAGACGACGAGCAACCCTTGAACGCCAATCTGGAGAAAATCCCCGGGCTGAAGCCGGCGTTCCGCAAGGACGGCAGCATCACCGCGGCCAACGCCAGCTCGATCTCCGATGGCGCCAGCGCTCTGCTGCTGATGACCGAAGACGAAGCCGCCAAACGTAGCCTCAAGCCGTTGGCGAAGATCGTCGGCCACGCGACCCAGAGCCAGGACCCGAGCGAGTTCACCATTGCGCCGATCGGTGCGATCAGCAATCTGCTGAAGAAAACCGGCTGGAACAAGGAAGAAGTCGACCTATTCGAGATCAACGAGGCCTTCGCCATGGTGACCATGCTGGCGATGCGCGAGCACGGCCTGGAGCATGCCAAGGTCAATATCTATGGTGGTGCCTGTGCCCAGGGTCATCCAGTCGGTTCGACCGGCTCGCGAATCATCCTGACCCTGATCAACGCGCTGAAAAATACCGGCGGCAAGCGTGGTATCGCCTCGTTGTGCATCGGCGGCGGCGAAGCCACGGCCGTGGCGGTCGAACTGCTGTAATGCCGAATCGGCAACCAGGACGCAGGCCCGCCGCCTGCGTCCTCCTACTGAACTAGCGCAGCTCGCTGAACGCTAATTTCACTCCCAACGCAACCAATATCCCGCCCATCAGTCTGTCGAACCAATGCCCCAGACGCGCGAAGCCAGCGCGAACCCGTTGCTGGCTGAACAAACGCGCCACCAGGCAGAACCACAAACCGGTCGCCACAGCCAGGTACAAGCCATAGCCCGCCTGCACCGACAACGGCGTGTGCGGGTCGATCACCACGGTAAACAGCGAGAGGAAGAACAGCGTCGCCTTGGGATTCAAACCATTGGTGACGAACCCCGCGACAAAGGCCGCGCGTGGCGAGCGAGCGCCCTCATCCACGTCCACTTGCGCCTTCGCGGCATTTGGCTTGGCGCGCAGGGCCTTGATCCCGATATACAGCAGATAAGCCGCCGCCAACCACTTCAAGGCGTTGAACAAGACGATCGATTGCGACACGATCAGGCCTATTCCCAATAGCGAATAGGTCACGTGTACCAGAATGCCCGTGCCGACCCCGAATGCGCTGAAAATACCGGCGCGCCGCCCATGTGCCACGCTCTCGCGCACCACGATGGCGAAGTCCGGCCCGGGGCTGGCCACGGCGAGCAGGTGAATCAAGGCCACGGTAAGAAATTCTGTCCAGTACATATAAGGCTCCGTCGCAACAGACCGCTATTGGGTCCGCAACGATACCCCCGCCCCAGGCGCAATCAAAGGTACAGCTGATGAAAAACCATAGCCGCGCGGTATTTCTCGATCATAGCTCGCTCGACCTCGGCGACCTCGATATGACCCCTCTCGAACAGGCCTTCGCCGAGTTACAGACGCATGATCGCAGCACGCCCGCGCAAGTCATCGAACGCCTGCAAGGCGCCCAGGTAGCGATCAGCAACAAGGTGCCACTGGACGCCGCCGTGTTCGCCGCCTGCCCCGAGCTGAAGCTGGTACTGATCGCCGCCACCGGCAGCAACAATATCGATCTGGCAGCGGCTCGCGAGCGCGGGGTGACGGTATGCAACTGCCAAGGCTACGGAACGCCCTCCGTGGCCCAGCACACCCTGATGCTGCTGCTCGCTCTGGCTACTCGCCTGCCCGACTACCAGCGCGCGATCCGCGAAGGCCGCTGGCAACAGGCGCAGCAATTCTGCCTGCTCGACTTCCCCATAGTCGAACTCGCGGGCAAGACCCTCGGCCTGCTCGGCCATGGTGAGCTGGGCAGTGCGGTGGCGAAGCTGGCGGAGGCGTTCGGCATGCGCGTGCTGCTCGGCCAACTGCCGGGACGAGCGCCGCGACCGGACCGCTTGCCGCTGAGCGAACTGCTGCCGCAAGTGGACGCCCTGACCCTGCACTGCCCACTGACCGTAGACACCTTTAACCTGATCGACGCCGAGGAATTGGCGCTGATGAAGCCCGGCGCCTTTCTGATCAATACCGCGCGCGGTGGCCTGGTCAATGAACAGGCCCTGGCCGACGCCCTGCGCCGCGGCCATCTCGGCGGCGCCGCCACCGACGTATTGAGCCAGGAGCCACCCAGCGCCGGAAATCCCCTGCTCGCTGCCGACCTGCCCCGCCTGATTGTCACCCCGCACAGCGCCTGGGGCAGCCGCGAGGCGCGCCAGCGTATCGTCATGCAACTGACAGAGAACGCCGAAGCCTTTTTCAGCGGTGCGCCTTGCCGGGTAGTCAGCTAAGCTGCGCGCCATTTTAAAGGGAGCGAATATGGACCCACGAAGCGAAGTGCTGCTGCGTCAGGCCGATCTGTTCGGCGGCTCATTGCTGCTCGCCGGCCTGCCCGCCGACGATCTGCTCGGCCAGTTGCCGCACGCCCAAGGCTGGAGCTGGCATGCCGGTGACCAAGCACTGCTGGAGGCGCGCTTCGCCGGGCGCAGCCACTTCGGCGTCCGCCCGCCGGAAACTCCTTGTGCGGCGGCCGTGCTGTTTCTGCCGAAATCCCGCGAGCTGACCGATTACCTGCTGACCGCCCTGGCCGCCCAACTACCTGGGCGCCCGCTTTATCTGGTCGGGGAAAAACGCGCGGGCATCGAACGAGCGGCCAAGCAACTGGCCGCATTCGGCAAGCCGCGCAAACTCGACAGCGCGCGCCACTGCCAGCTCTGGCAAGTGAAAGTCGAGCACGCGCCCGCCGTTCCTGATCTGGAAGCCCTGGCCAAGCACTACAGCTTGCAACTGGCCGATGGCCCGCTGACCGTGGCCAGCCTGCCCGGTGTATTCAGCCATGGCCGCCTGGACGTCGGCAGCGCTCTGCTCTTGGAACATCTGCAGCAGCTACCGTCTGGCCATCTGCTGGATTTCGGTTGCGGCGCCGGGGTATTGGGCGCCGCGTTGAAGCGCCGCTACCCGCAAAGCCAGGTGAGCATGCTCGATGTCGATGCCTTCGCCGCCGCCAGCAGCAGCCTGACCCTGGCCGCCAACGGCTTGCAGGCCGAGGTGATCTGCGCCGACGGCATAGACGCCGCGCCGAAAAATCTCAGCGCCATTCTCAGTAATCCACCGTTCCATCAGGGCGTGCACACTCACTACCAGGCCACGGAACATTTGTTGCATCAGGCCGCGGCGCACCTCAACCATGGCGGCCAGCTACGCCTGGTTGCCAACAGTTTCCTCAAGTATCCGCCGCTGATCGAACAGCACCTGGGCCCCTGCCAGGTTCTGGCCCAGGCCAACGGCTTTCGCATCTACCGCGCGGACAAACCCTGATCCGCCGCTTGCTCTCGCAGCGGCGCTTGGGCAGAATGCCGGCGTCCTAGGGGAGTAGTCTCCCGCGAGCGGTTTCCAACCGGCTCGCCCGGCACGCGTCAACATACTTGGTCAGCAGACCATGGCGCGTGCGACCCAAGGCCCGACAGAGGGCCTGAGGTTTGACCAGACCTATGACACGCACACCTTACCCGGGGCGGGAAGGCTGTACGTGTCATAGCCATGTCGACCCGCCCCTTAGGAATGTTTGATGCTGGAATCCCTGTTCATCCCCACCCTGATCGTTGCCTTGGCCGAAATCGGCGACAAGACGCAGCTGCTCGCCTTACTGTTGGCGGCGCGCTTTCGCAAGCCCTGGCCGATTATTTGGGGCATTCTGCTCGCCACCCTGGCCAACCATTTCGCAGCTGGTGTCGTCGGCAACTGGGTCGCGGGCTTCTTCTCCCCCGCTACCTTGAGCTGGGCACTGGCGGCCTCATTTGTCGCGGTCGCGCTCTGGACCCTGGTGCCCGACAAACTGGACGATGACGACGACACTGGCCTGAAGCGCTACGGCCCGTTTATCACCACCTTGATCGCCTTTTTTATCGCCGAAATGGGCGACAAGACCCAGGTCGCTACCGTGATGCTTGCAGCCCAGTACCCGCACCTGATTCTGGTGGTAATCGGCACCACCCTGGGCATGCTGGTCGCCAACGTGCCCGTGGTACTGGCCGGCAATTTTGCCGCCGAGCGCTTGCCGCTGACGCTGATCCGGCGTCTGGCCGCCGGCGCCTTTGTCGGCCTGGCCGGCTATGCGGGTTATCAGGCGTTGAAATTCAGTGGCTGGCTCTAACCCAAGTAGGTGACACCGTCCCGACTGCTGCTAGCAGGTCGTTGAAAGCGTAGGCGAGGCAGGCAAGACAAGGCAAAAACGGCCGAAAAAGGACTGGGCTCGCACGCGAGTTTACGTGCTGTAAATGAGCATTTTGAGGCCGTTTTTAACGCAGTATTGCCAACGTAGGTAGTTTTTCAACGGCCTGCTAGAGTGTGCAAGGTATTGCTCACTTGTTCCGCAGTCGGAGAGGCCCCATGTCATTGGATGAACGTAAAAAGCTGGTCCGCAAGCATATCGACTTGTCATGGAACAAGGGTCACCTGGCCTTGACCGAGCAATTGCACAGCAAGGATTTTCTCTACAAAAGTTCATTTGTCGGCCGCCCGCTGAGCAGCGAGGAATTTATGCGGATGGTGCAAGACATCCGCCTCGCCATGCCGGACATCGAGGTGGTGGTCGAGGAATGTATTGCCGAAGGCAATAAGGTGGTGACCTGGAGCACCCTTATCGGCACCATCGAAAAACCCGCTCTGGGCTATCCACCCAGCGACAAGGTCATGAGCATTTCGGCGATGGCCTTCTGGACCCTGAATCCGAGCAATGAAATTCAGGAAATCTGCACCATGTTCGACATGGAAAGCTTCCGTGCGCAACTGGGGCTGGATACCCGCCCGTTTGCGGAAAAAGCCCTGCCCTGACAAAGCGCTCCTGCCGCCTGGATATAGCGCCTTGGCGCGATATTCAGGCTCGCACAGGGGAGTGATCAGTGACCGTTCTTGGCTTGTTGATAGAGCGGCATGACTTTCGGAATGGCCGCCTGCAGCGCTGCAATCCGCGAACTCGAGGATGGGTGGGTGCTCATGAACTCCGGCGGTGCGCCGTTGCCCGCAGCAGCCATTTTCTGCCAGAGGCTGACCGCTGCGTTGGGGTTGTAACCACCCCGTGCGGCAAGCTCCAGCCCCAACAGATCGGCTTCGTTCTCGTTGCCACGACTGTTGGGCAGGGTCAGGCTGTATTGCACCACGGCGTCAGCCATGGCCATACCACCCTCGCCCAACCCCAATAGGGCACCGGCGCCTTGTTTGGCCAAGGCCACGCCATAGGCCCGGGACATGGCTTCGCGGCTGTGCTCGCGCAAAGCATGAGCCATTTCATGACCCATGATCGCGGCGATTTCATCGTCCGTGAGCTTCAGCTTCTCGATGATCCCGCTGTAAAAAATGATCTTGCCGCCTGGACCGCAGTTGGCGTTCAGCTCCGGGCTTTTGATCAGATTGACCTCCCACTGCCATTGCGCGGCATCCGGGCGAAAACGCGGGGCCTGAGCGATCAGGCGGTTGGCGATAGCCTTCAGACGCTTGGCATTGGTGCTGTTCTTATCCAGCATTCCTTTGCTCGCGGCTTCCCCCAACGTTTGCTGGTAGGACTGCGCATACATCTGGTTGACCTCTTGGGTCGATAGTGCACTGAACATGTACTGTTTACGCTCGACGCCGACCGCACCACCACTGGTGGTGTTGACGGCTTGGCATCCTGCCAGCAGCAAAGCCGCGGCGAGCGCGGAAAGAGATAACAACCGATTCATGCCGGAACTCCTTATCAATGAGCCCGCTATGCTAGCACCGGAGCAACCGCCGGACTTGCAATATGGGCAACAGCCATCTTTTATCCATGCAGGCGTTAAGGATTTGATGTCTGCAGGCGACAACCTGGAATAGGCATTCAACGCGCCGCGGAGTTCCCCCATGAAGTTCAAGTCGATCCAATCTTCGGTAGCGGCTCTGGCAGGCGCGATCATTCTTGCCGTGGTCGCGGCCTTGGTGGTCTATGCCCTGTTCGCCAGCCACCGCAGCCAAACCCTGGTGCAGGAGCGAACCCGAACGCTGCTCGAGCAGTTCGTCGAACAGCGTTTGGCGGCGCTGGTGCAGGTCCAGGCGCTGCAGATCCAACGCGAGTTGGATATCCCGCTGCAAATCACCGCCGACCTGGCGCGGATCAACGCCCTGTTCGGCATGCAGGACGCCAACGGCAGCCCGCTGCTCGCCACCAGCCGCGAAGAGCTGTCGAACCTAATACGCGAAACCACCGCGCAGAACCCCAAGTTGCTCGGCAGCTATATCGGCTGGGAAGCCAACGCCTTCGACGGCAACGACGACATCTATGCCGGCCCCAAGGAAAACGGCTACGACGGCAGCGGACGCTTCCTCACCTGGTGGTTCCGCAACCCCGACGGCAGTCTTGGCCTCGACGCCCTGGGCACCATGGAAAGCGAAACCCTGTTGCCCACCGGCGTGCGCGAAGGCGAATACTACCTGTGCCCGAAAGAGCGCAAGCGCGCCTGCGTGATCGACCCAGCGCCCTATGACGTCGGCGGCAAGATGGTCATGCTGGCCTCGTTCACCTCGCCGATTCTGGTCGACGGCGAATTTCGCGGTATCGCCGGGGTCGATCTGGCAGTGAACTTCATCCAGGACCTGCTGCTCGCCGCCGACCGCCAGCTGTACGATGGCGCTGGCGAACTGGCGCTGATTGCCAGCAACGGCAGCCTGGTCGCCTCGACCCAGGCCCCGAACAAACTCGGTGGACAAGCCAGCGAACTGCTCGATGCCGCCAGCCTGAGCACCCTGAAGAATCTCAAGCCCGGGCAGATTCAATACAGCATCCAGAATGCCGACGACCCCGACGCCGGCTTTATCGAACTGTTCTTCAACTTCCCCCTCGGCGACACCGAAAGCCGCTGGACCCTGAACCTGGCCATCCCGTTGAAAACCGTGATGGCAGACCTGCAAACCCTGCAAGACGAGCTGGCCGCGCAACGCGACGCCGATACCCTGGGTATGGCCCTGGTCGGCCTGCTGATCGCGGTGCTCGGTTTGCTGGTGGTGTGGTTCGTCGGCTACGGCATCGCCCGCCCGCTCAAGCAGATGGTTGCCATGCTCGACGACATCGCCCAGGGCGAAGGCGACCTGACCCGGCGCCTCGACGTCGAACGCAGCGACGAAATGGGCGCCATGGCGCTGGGCTTCAACACCTTCCTCGGCAAGCTGCAAAACATGATCAGTCAGGTGGTCAGCTCGGTGCAGAAGGTCAGCGACTCCTCGGAGCACACCGCCGATATCGCCATCCGCACCAACCAGGGCGTGCAAAAGCAGCTGTCAGAAATCGAGCTGGTGGCCACGGCCGTGCATCAAATGACCGCCACCGCCCAGGACGTGGCACGCAACGCCACCCACGCCGCAGAAGCGGCCAACCATGCCGACCAGGCCGCCAGCCAGGGCAAGCAGACGGTGCAACACACCGCCGAGGCGATTGCCGCCCTGGCCGAAGAGATCGGCCGCGCCGTCGGCGTGGTGCAAACCCTGGCCAAGGACAGCGAGAACATCAATGCCATTCTGGTGGCGATTCGCGGTATCGCCGAACAGACCAACCTGCTGGCCCTGAACGCGGCGATCGAAGCCGCGCGGGCCGGCGAGCAAGGTCGTGGTTTCGCCGTGGTGGCCGATGAGGTGCGCAACCTGGCGCAGAAAACCCAGCAGGCCACCGAAGAAATCCAAAGCATGATTCAACAACTGCAGCAGGGGACTCGCGAGGTGGTCAAGGTCATGGAGGACAGCCAGCGCAAGACCGAAGTCAGTGTGCAACAGGCCAGCGCCGCGGACGAAGCCCTGGGCGCGATCACCCAGGCGGTGTCGGTGATAAACGAGATGAACACACAAATCGCTAGCGCCGCCGAGGAGCAAAGTGCAGTGGCCGAGGACATCAATCGTAATGTCAGCAATATCGGCCAAGTGGCCAACGAGGTCGCCAGCGGCGCCGACGAAGCCAGCAAAGCCAGCGCCGAATTGACCCAGCTGGCCGAACAACAGCGGCGTTTGATCAACCAGTTCAAGGTATGAGGATTGTGGGAGTTACAGGCAGGTTCGCGCTGATCGGTAATATTTAGCGCAAACGCGGTTGCTGTGGTTGTAGGAGCCAGGGCGACGCCTAGTTCTTGCTGGCGATCAGAACCGGCCGACAACGCCGCCAAAGAGTCGGCCAGCAAGGGCTAGGAAACTGCTTGATCCACCCGTCAAGCAGGCGTCAGACACTCCGGCCCATCGAGTTTCGGATCGTTGACCAAGTTGGCCAGTACGCGCTCGCGCAATAGCGGCTGCGGGCTGGCGAGCAGCGTTTGCAGCGTCGGCAATGGCGTATCCGCCGCCAGCCAGGCTTCCTGGCCCGCCGCATCGAGAATCAGTGGTCGACGTTGGTTGGCTGCGGCCTGGGTGATCACCGCGGCGCTGAGATACACGCAACCTTCGACCGGATAGGCCTCCCACAGCGCGGCGAAATACAGCGGCGTGGCTTCGCCGGTCAACCAGTAGGGCCTCTTGCGCGCCGTACCGCGCCATTCGTAGAAACCATTGGCCGGCAACAGGCCGCGACGCAAGCGCAGCGCCTCGCGAAACATCGGCTGTTCGGCCAGGGTCTCCGCCCGCGCCTGGGCCGGGGTTTTCGATAAATCCTTCAGCCAGGGCGGGGTCAGCCCCCAGCGTACCCGCGCAAGCTGACGCTCGCCATCGATGGCGCGCAGCAAGAGAACCTGGGCGTGAGGGGCGATATTCCAGTGCGGCTGCTGATCAGCGGGAAAACCGGGCAAGGCGGCAAATGCCGGCGTCCAACGGAACAGGGCAAAACGTCCACACATGAATAACTCGATAGCGGTTAGGCGGGGAACTTGATTGACGGTGAAAGCGCAACAGCCTCCTAGCAGAGCAGAATACCCTGCTCGTTTTCCGGCTCATCGCCGGGCAACGGTTGCGCGCCATTGTACGCAGCGATCAATTGCTGCGCGCGCTCGGCTTGCGGATTATCGACCATCAAGCCAAGCAAGCCGCAGGCAGGCAATTCACCGACCGCACCGACCAGATCGCGACCGGTCAGATGGGCATCGATACCCTCGCTGGCGAGCATGCCGACCAACAGTTCGGCTTCCATCAAATCCTGGGGCTCATAGATCCGCTGCATCACTCATTCTCCCCACGGGTCACCAGCGTCCAATCAAGACCATCGGTTTGCAGGTCGAATACAATGGGCCGACAACATACCGGGCAGTCCTCGATATAGTGCTGATCGCCGCCGGACAGGTCCAGCACGGCCTCTACGGGTTCGCCGCAGTAGGGACATTGATAGCTCTGGATTTCCAGCATCGAAGTCTCCTTGTGACTTGCGGGTATAATTGCCGGTCTATTGCTGGCTCCAAATACGGGGGCCATTCATCTTCAACCGCAGCCGACCACAATAAGAGAACATGATGGGCGAATTCGATGCCATCCGACCTTACGCCGACGCCGAAGTACCCGCCGTTCTGGAGCGCCTGCTGACAGACCAGGCATTTCTGCAGATTCTGACCAGGTTCCGCTTTCCACGCCTGGCTCGACCGCTGGGCTGGCTGCTTAAACCACTTATAGCCTATCGACTGCGTCTTGAGTTCCGTGGCATCGACTCGGTAAATGCGCTGCAAGAGAAAATCGAGGCCTACGTCGACCGTACGATCGAGCAGGCCACCGATGGCGTCACCTATTCCGGTATCGAACACCTCAAAGTGGGTGGCGCCTACCTGTTTCTCGCCAACCACCGCGACATCGTCATGGACCCGGCAATTGTCAACTACGCGGTGTACCACGCCGGCCTGAGCACGCCGCGCATCGCGATTGGCGATAACCTGCTGCAAAAGCCCTTCGTCAGCGACCTGATGCGCCTGAACAAGAGTTTTATTGTGCACCGTTCGATCAGCGGCAGGCGCGAGAAGCTGGCGTCCTATCAGTTGCTATCGGCCTATATCAATCACTCGATCCGCAACGACCATGAGTCGATCTGGATTGCCCAGGCCGAAGGCCGTGCCAAGGACGGCGACGATCGCACCGACTCGGCGATCCTCAAGATGTTTCATATGAGCCGCAAGAGCGAGTCTTTCGCCGAGGTGATCCGCTCGCTGCAACTGACTCCGGTGTCGATCAGCTACGAATACGACCCCTGCGACTTGGCCAAGGCCCATGAGCTGTACATCCGCGCGACTACCGGCGGCTATACCAAAGCGCCCGGCGAAGACGACCAAAGCATCGCCCTCGGCATTACTGGCTACAAAGGCCGCGTGCACGTGCATTTCAGCGCGCCGGTCAGCAACGGCCTGGAAGACAGCAAACAGCTGGCCATGGAAATGGACAAGCAGATTCTCGGCGGCTACCGACTATTCCCTGTGCATTACCTGGCGTACGCCATGTGGTCCGAGCGCGATCCCGCGCTGCAAGTGCCCGAGGCTGCGCAGCTGTTCCCCGCCGAAGAACTGGCCGCGGCGCAAGCCGAATGGCAAAAACGTCTGGCCGCCTGCCCGGCACCGCAACAGCCTTATCTGGTGTTGCAGTACGCCAACCCGGTGCGTAACCAATATCGGATCAAGGCAGGTCTAGCGCTTTAACAGGCCACGCGGCGAACAAACGCCGCGGGCATTCAGAACTGAGTGCTACTCCAGGATACCGCCAGGGCCAATACCAAGCAGGCGTAGCCGAAGCGATAAAAGAAGCGGTTCAGACGCAGCGTCGGCTCATCGAACAGGCAAGCCTGCTCGGGCATCGCACCCGCGTCGCCGCCGACCAGCAAGCGGGCAACAGCGCGCTGTTCGCGCATCCGGGTAGCCAGCAGCAACCAGGCGCCGGCAAGCGCGAAGAACAGCGCCAGGGCATTGAGTACCTGGCCGGGTTGCTGGAGAAACAGCGACCAGAGCATCTGCAAAGACATATCGACCCTCGGTTGTCCGGAGGCAAACGGCACCAGCCGCGCCTGAAAATCGTCTTACCCACTGTACGATCGGGCAGTTCAAATACGGCGGCGGAGTCTACCTAAAGT
>CAMPJN010000061.1 GCA_946886875.1 uncultured Pseudomonas sp. | reverse complement strand
TGGCTGCGGGTCAGGGAATCGCCGGAGCTGGCGAAATAACCTTCGTTGAATACTAGGTAGATCACCCGCAACACCGCTTCCAGGCGCTCGGCCAATTCGCCGCGGCCAGGGACTTCATAGGGAATGCCGGCGTCGCGGATCTTGCCCTTGGCGCGCACGATGCGCTGGGCCACGGTGCTCGGGCTGGTGAGAAAGGCGTGGGCGATGTCCTCGGTGCTGAGGTCGCAGATTTCACGCAGGGTCAGGGCCACCTGGGCATCGGCGGCCAGCGCCGGGTGGCAGCAGGTGAAGATCAGCCGCAAGCGGTCGTCCTCGACGCTGTCGCCGTCCCACACAGGCTCGTTGTCCGCAGCGATGGTTTGTGCCAGGTGCTCGTCCAGGGGCTCGAAACGCGCCTGACGGCGCAGGCCGTCGATGGCCTTGAAGCGCCCCGCCGATACCAGCCAGGCCCGCGGATTGGCTGGCATGCCGTCGCGCGGCCATTGCTCCATCGCCGCACGAAAGGCTTCGTGCAGCGCTTCCTCGGCCAGGTCGAAATCGCCCAGCAAACGAATCAGCGTCGCCAGCACCCGCCGCGATTCGTCACGGTAAATTGCGGCGAGCGTCGCGCTCATCGATACAACGGCGTCCATGGTGTCCTTCCCGTCGGCGGGTGCGGCGGGTCACCTGCATGGGCACCCCGGCCAGAACCGCGAAGCAAAGATCCTAGCTGCTCGCAGCCTGCGCGGCCAACCCGAACTCTGCAGACCGGGATTTCCCAACGCAGTTCGCCCGCCGCCGCGGCAGGCGACGAAACAGCGCGGTACGCCCATCACGTAGGAGCAATAGCAAACTGCCGGCGAGGCAGCTAAGACAAGGTGCAACGCAGTAACAGCCATGGGCTGGTCAAACGGCCGAAGAAGCGAGACCCAGAGCAATTCGTTGTGGCTGTCGAACGCGCTGCTGTAGCCTTTCCACAGCTCTCGCCACCCAGGCGCCTGCTGTCATAGTTCTTGAGGAAGTAGCCATTCCCATGTCCGCTCCCGCGCTGTTCCCCCGGCATATCGCCGTGCTGATCCTGGCGGCCCTGGCCTGCTCCTTTGCCGCCAACCATATCGCCGCGCGGATCGCCTTCGACCACGACACCGGCCTGCTGCTGGCGATGCTCTGCCGCGCCGGCGTCACCGCCCTGGCGCTGGCCGCACTGGTGCTGTGGCGCGGCGACTCGCTGCGCATGCCGGCGCAGACCTGGGGCTGGCAGTTACTGCTCGGCCTGCTGATCGCCATACAAAGCTTCTGCATCTACTCGGCGGTGGCGCGAATTCCGGTTGCCCTGGCGCTGCTGGTGGTCAACCTCGCGCCCATTCTGCTCGCCCTGCTGACCTGGGCCCTCGGCGGGCCGCGGCCGACAAGGCGAGTCGCGCTGTTGATGGCGATGATTCTGATCGGCCTGCTGCTGGCGCTGGACGTGCCGACGCAGTTGGCCGGGCAACAGGCGCTGGATGCGCGCTGGGTCGAAGGCGTGTTGTTCGGCCTGACTGGCGCCGCGGTCTTCGCCTGCGCTCTGTGGATCACCGATCAAAAACTCAGCGGCATGCCCGGTAGGGTGCGCAGCATGCTGACCTTGCTGGTGGTGTTCGCCGCCTCGGCACTGGCCGGTGCCGGCGGCTTGCTTCCGGGTGCGATGAACCCGCCGAATGCCGAGGCCGGCTGGATCGCCCTCGGCTGCCTGGTGCTGCTCTATGGCGTGGCGTTTTCCGCGCTGTTCATTCTGGTCACGCGGCTGGATATCGCGCGCAATGCGCCGGTGATGAATATCGAACCGGTCGCCGGGCTGGTGTTCGGTTGGCTGATCCTCGGCCAGTTGCTCAACGGCTTGCAGATTGTCGGCGGTCTGATCGTGGTCAGCGGTATAGTGCTGCTGACCTATCGCCGCCCCAGGTGATCCACTCACTCGTGCTGGGCTTGCGCCGCGCGGTCTCATGGTCTGCCCCAGGCACATGGCGGCGCGGGCGGCATCGGAATCTATGCTCGCCGGGTCGATACGAAAGCCGCCGGGGTTCGGCGTACCCAGGACGGAGGTGCCAATACCCTGACGAGTTTTTCAGCAGCGCGGAGGCCTGCAAACGCGACAGCGCTTCGCCTACCAGGGTGCGACCGATGCTCTTCCATTATCGCCGCAGCATAACTTCCTCTATTTCCAGCGCCACCCGGTCAATGCTCAGCATCTACCAGGGCATCCGGGTCTGCAGTTGTTGCAACAGGGACAAAGCGTTCGACTGGATTTCAATCTGCACTACCAACCGAGTTGAATGCGCACGGAATAATCACGTTACGGCAGGGTATTGAACAGAATATTCATGGCGCGGTCATAGAGGTCATGAATGGCGTTACTTAGAAAAGCTATAGACATTTAAGTAACACCGGCCATAATTACCTGCCACCTGTTGTGTTCAAGACTTTTCAATCAACCGCTTAATAATACTAAGTCATTGATTTATAAAGATAAGATTTCACCCATCTTTATTCCTCCTGAACACCCTCAAACAGGCTGACAGCCAACAAATAGGCGACTGACGCGGTAAGGCCCTCGGCCTGGCTTGTCGCCACAATAAAGAAAAGACCATGGATAACCACGTGACGAAAGACGAACTGCGCGCCGAACTCGAGCGCCAGGCGCAGCGTTACAAGGATGTATACGGCGGGGAAGTCATTACCTACGCCGCTCAACCGGATCCAGAACGCAAGCCCTGGCGTAAGAAAGCCAATCTTCTAGACCAAGCATTCGAAAAAGAACTCGAGAAAATCGAAAAGGACTTGAAAGCCAAAGCCGACGAGGCCGGGAATTGAGAGCGCATGCCTTGCAATTGCCTGATTGATTTAGCGGGCCATTCAATGGCTATGCGCCTTTGAAATATTGCATACAACAATGCGCTGTAGGAGCCGGTCCTTGGCTGGCTCCCTCGCTATCCGCACAACAGCTAACCGAGACAGCTGACAATTACCTGCTACCTGCCGATAAACAGCGATTCTCGAGCAGCTATTAGCAGCAGCTGCCCGCCGATATTGCTGCGCCCTGCTGGTCGAACGGCAGGCCACCACCGCAGCCCTCGAACAGGCCAAAGTGACGACTGAAGTCGCCGATGAACTGGAAGTGCGCGGCGAAACGGCTGTCTTTGAGCATGCGCCAGGTATTGCCGCACACCGGGAACACCCGCCCGGTTTCAATGCGATGGTGCTTGTCCAATACCATGGCCGTGGTCGCGCCGGGGATGCTGCCCTGGTAGATCACCGCCTGGCCGTAATCCTCGCAGGCCGGCTCCAAATCCTCCAACTTGAACAGCCGATAAGTGGCGGAGAAAAACCGCGCGTCACCGAGCTTGTCGGCCAGGACCGGGTCGGTAATCTCGATTGGCTTGTCCTCGACCAGACGCGGATCGCTGAAACCGTGGCGCCGCGCCAGGTTTTCGAAATCGTTCCAATACAGCGCACCGCCCAGGCATTCGCCGTACAACACCTCGTCCTGGCGCAGCTGCTCGGCCAGGCGGCGGTCGGCGTAGACATCGGAGAAATACAACTCACCACCCGGCTTGAGCAAGCGGTAGGCCTCGCGCAGCACGCTGTCCTTGTCCGGAGACAGGTTGATCACGCAGTTGGAGACGATCACATCGAAACTGGCGTCGGCCAGGCCCAGCGCCGCCAGATCCTCGATATAGCCGTGACGGAACTCCACGTTGGCATAGCCGAAACGTTCGGCGTGGTGGTCCAGGTGAGCATTGGCCACCGCCAACTGCTCGGCGGTCATATCCACCCCCAATACCGAACCCTGGGCGCCGACCAACTGCGCCAGCACATAGCAGTCACGCCCGGAACCGCTGCCCAGGTCCAGCACCCGACAGCCTTCCAGCAGCGCCGGCGCGACCAGACCGCAACCGTAATAACGAGCACTGACCTCCGGGTGCACATTGGCCAGCAATGGTTTGAGCCAACCCGGCATGCTGGAGACATCGCAGCAGGCGCTGGTCTTCAGGTCGGAGGAGTTCTGCAATACTTTGCCGTAGTAGTTCTGAACCGATTCGTGCATGGCTAACCTCTGTTGATTAAGTACGTCGCCGGCCCAGCAAAAAAGCTAGCGCAAGCTCGCCATCACCAGCTCGATGACGGTCAGCAGATCTTTCTCGGCGATGGCGGACTTGGTCTGAATGCGCAAACCGCTCATGGCGCAATGCATGTATAGCGCCAAGGCAGCGGGGGATTGCCGATCCGATAACTCACCGCGGGCCTGGGCCAGCTCGAAGGCGCGTTCGAACACCTGATGAAGATGGTCGGTGGCCTGCTTGATCAGGGGCTGTACGGCAGGGTCGGCGGTGGAGAATTCGTTGGCCACGTTAACCAACATGCAGCCACGCGGGGTGTTCCGCCGCGCATCCTCGAGCACCGACAGCAGGCATTCGCGAACGAAGCCCAGCGGCGACTCGGCCTGTTCCAGACGCGCATGCATGTGCTTGGCACGGTTGTCGAAATAACGGGTGAACGCAGCCTCGAACAGGCTCTGCTTGTTGCCGAAACTCTCGTACAGGCTGCTCTTCGACAGCCCGGTGGCGATCAGCAGATCCTGCAGGCTGGTGGCTTCATAGCCCTGGCTCCAGAAAAGCTGCATGGCATTTTCCAGGACCAGGTCGGGGTCGAAGTTTCTGGGGCGTCCGCGGTTCATGCCGCGCATTATGGACCGATCATTATTTAATTCACAGCGCGGGCCTGCGCAGCTGTAACACGACCTCTTTGCCAGCCTCAGAGTCCCCCGACATAGCTCGCAGAAATCCGGGTTGACATACGGACCGACCGGTCCAAAATATCTTTTCCTCCCTTGAATCGAGTGGTCATCGTCCTTCTCCATGGGACGACTCGCCGAGTGCGGAGCGCTGTAAAGAACGGTCGGTGGCTTCCCCAAGACGCGCCGGCCATCCCCCAATCAACGGAGACGTCAAGATGCTACTGGCCAAACTGCTTATCACCCTGGGCGCCCTGCTCTATGGCCTGGGTGTACCGCTGCTGGAAATCAATCCTAGCCATGTGTTCAACCCGAGCTGGGAAGCCCATGCCCGATTGCATGAAGTGTGGCAACTGACAACCAACTCCGCCCTGGCCTTGCTCTCGCTGTGGCTGGTCTGGGTGCGCAATGACATCAAGTTGCCGAGCATCCTGGCGATGCTGGTGACCGGGGGTTTTCTGTTCGCCTATCTGGTGCGCGATGGTTACGGCGGTTCGATGGTGCTGTCGGACGGCAGCGAGAAGCTGCTGTTCGGTCTCAACCTCGGCGCGTTTGCCTTCAGCCTGGTGTTTCTACTTTCACTGCTGGCCTTGTATCTCGGTAGGCGGGCCCCGAACGCAGGCGCCCAGCAGTAGCCAGCGTGGTGACGCTACAGCGGCAGCTGCCGACGACGCTGAATTGCAGCGCAGCTGTAACAAGTTGCCGCTGACTCTCTCTACTGGGTGCAAGGCTGATAACTGGCACCTCGCCGCAATCCACTGCCATTGGCACCGTCTGAAGGAATTGACCGATGAAAACAGCAACAACCGCAGCATCTCTGGCCCTGGCTCTGAGCGCCGCACTCACCATTGCCGCCACGCCAATTACCGCACAAGCAGCCGAGCAGGCCGCTAAGCAAGAGAAGTGCTTCGGTGTAGCCCTCAAAGGCAAGAACGACTGCCAGGCAGGCGCCGGCACCTCTTGTGCGGGTACGTCGAAAACCGATTACCAAGGCGATGCATGGACCCTGGTGCCCAAAGGCACCTGTGAGCAGACCCCATCGCCGACCTCGGAAACCGGCTTTGGTCAGCTTGAGGCATTCAAGGAAAAAAGCGCCTGATCCATCAGCGAACGGTCACGGAGTGCTCTTAATGATTCAACCTTCTGGCGATATAGCGTGCACAGCAGGCGCCGCAATATGCCCGCCTGCCGCACTGCCAAACCACGCCGGTATCGGTTTGAAACCCGAGCACTTCCGCGAGATTCTCGCGCAACCGCCGGCGCTGGGCTTCTTTGAAGTCCATGCCGAGAATTTCATGGTCGCCGGCGGGCCTTTCCATCATTACCTGGAAAGGATTCGCGCGCTCTACCCGCTATCCATCCATGGCGTCGGCCTGTCCATCGGCGGCCAGGGGCCGCTGGATGAAGATCATCTGACCCGGCTGGCGCTGTTGCTGGAACGCTATCAGCCGGAGTCCTTTTCCGAGCATCTGGCCTGGTCCAGCCATGGCGGCAGCTTTCTCAACGACCTGTTGCCGCTGCCCTATAACGCCCTGAGCCTGGGGCAGGTGTGTGCGCATATCGACCATGTGCAGGAACGCCTGGGCCGGCGCATGCTGCTGGAAAACCCCGCGACTTACGTCGAGTTCAGCGCCTCGACCATGGCCGAGAACGCATTTATCGGCGAAGTCGTACGTCGTACCGGCTGCGGCCTGTTGCTGGACGTCAACAATGTGCATGTGGCCAGCGTCAACCATGGCGGCGATCCCCATGAGTACATAAGGGGCTTGCCCCTGCAGGCAGTTGCCGAGATTCATCTGGCGGGCTTCGCCGCAGAGCTGGACAGCAGCGGCGCGCCCTTGCTGATCGATAGCCATGGCGCCCCGGTGGCGCAAGCCGTGTGGCAGCTGTACGAGTTCACCCTGGGCCTGACCGGCGCCAAGCCGACGCTGATCGAGCGCGATAACCACATTCCCGAACTCGGGGTTCTGCTGGCGGAAGCCAATCAGGCACAAGCCATGCTGGATCGTCTGCCGGAGACCCGCCAAGCAGCGCCCGAACGGTGCGGTGAGCCGAAATGACGACCCATGAACAGTTCGCACAATGCTTGCTGGAAGAGGCATTCAATTGCCCGCCGGGCCTGCGCAGCTGGAACGGCTCCGACCCGGCGCAGCGCTTTGCGGTCTATCGCAACAACGTCACCGTATCCCTGATCGATGCCTTGGCCGATACCTACCCGGTGACCCAAGCCATGGTCGGTGAGGATTTTTTCCGGGCCATGGCGCGCCTGTTCGTGCGCGCCACGCCGCCCAGCTCTCCGGTAATGGCGCTGTATGGCCGTGGCTTTGCGAATTTCATCGAAGGCTTCGCACCAGCCGCCAGCCTGCCCTACCTGGCCGATCTTGCCCGTTTGGAAATGCTCTACGTGCAGGCTTATCACGCCGCGGACGCAACACCAGTGCCACTGGCCGAACTGGCGGGTTTGCTCGGCGACGAGAACGCCCTGGCAGGCGTTCGCTTCGGCTTGCACCCGGCCCTTCAGCTGCTGTGTTCGAACTATGCCGTGGTCTCGCTCTGGGCCGCTCACCAGGAACAGGCAGCGGCCGGCAGCCTGAGCGCGATAGACCCGGACCGCGGCGAAGCGGCCGTGCTGATGCGCCAGGGATTGGAGGTGGCGATCATCCCCATCGAGGCCGGCACGGCCGAATTCATCGACAACCTGCGCAGCAACGCAACCTTCGCGGCGGCGGCGGATACCGCCGTACCTTTTGACCTGGGCGCCGCCCTGGAGCTGCTACTGCGCGGCGGCGCCATCACCCATTTCACCACCCAGGAGTAACCACCATGCAAGATGCCCGCCCGGTACAGCTGATCAAAGGGTTTGTTGCCCTGTGTGAACGCACGCCCTATTGGCTGATCGCGTTGCTCGGGAGATTTTCCATTGCGGCGATCTTCTGGAAATCCGGGCAGACCAAAGTGCAAGGCTTTGCCCTGGACCTGGTCTCTGGAGAGTTTCAATTCGGCATACCGCAGCTTTCCAACTCGGCGGTCTTTCTGTTTCAGGAAGAATATCGCTTGCCGCTGATCGCCCCCGAGCCCGCGGCCATTATGGCGGCAATTGCCGAGCACGTATTCCCAGCGTTGATTCTGCTCGGCCTGGCCACACGTTTTTCCGCCCTGGCGCTGTTGCTGATGACTCTGACCATCCAGTTGCTGGTCTATCCGGGCGCCTACCCAACCCACGGGGTCTGGGCCACGGTGCTGCTGCTGTTACTGGCGAAAGGGCCTGGCGCGGTTGCGCTGGATCACTGGATTGCGCGCAGATTCAGCTGATAGCCGATTGCTCAGCTTGGTCCTAGCGTCCTTTACCACCGAGCAAAGCCCCCAATAAACCGCGCACCAGTTGCCGGCCGATCTGGTTGGCGGCTTGGCGTACGGCTGTTTTCATCACCTGGCCGGCGAGATTGCCCAGCAGATCGCCGGCTTTACTGGCCACCCCCGCAGGCGCCTTGCTCTGCGGCGCGCGCTCTTGCTGCGAGGCGGTTTCGCTGGCGGCGCGTGTCGCGCGAGCGGTGAGCAGTTCGTAGGCCGACTCGCGGTCAAAAGCTTTGTCGTAGTACCCGGCCAACGGCGATTGACGGATCAGCGCGCTGCGCTCATCGGCGCTGAGCGGGCCGATCCGCGATTGCGGCGGAGCGATGGCGACGCGCTGGACCATGGCTGGCGTGCCCTTGTTTTCCAGGGTGCCGACCAGGGCTTCGCCTATGCCCAGCTCGGTCAACGTGGCCAGGGTGTCGATGGCCGGATTGGGGCGAAAGCCATCGGCGACCGCGCGCAACGACTTCTGCTCCTTGGCGGTAAAAGCGCGCAAGCCGTGCTGGATGCGCAAGCCCAGTTGCCCCAGCACATCGTCAGGGAGATCGCTCGGCGATTGGGTGACGAAATACACCCCGACGCCTTTCGAGCGGATCAGCCGCACCACCTGTTCCAAACGTTCCTGCAGCGCCTTGGGCGTATCGGCGAACAACAGATGGGCCTCATCGAAAAACAGTGCCAGCAGGGGTTTGTCAGCATCGCCGCGCTCGGGCAACTGCTCGAACAACTCGGCCAATAACCACAACAGGAAAGTCGCATAGACCTTGGGCGCCTCGTGCACCAGGCGGCTGGCGTCGAGCAAATGAATCGAGCCGCGGCCATCGCGGGCCGGGCGCAGAATATCCTCCAGCTGCAATGCCGGCTCGCCGAACAAGGCATCGCCGCCCTGCTGTTCGAGGCTGGACAGTCTGCGCAGCAAGGCCTGGGCCGATGCGCTGGTGAACAATGCGCTGTCTTCACCCAGTACCTCGGGATGGCTTTTCAGGTGCGCCAGCAAGGCCTTCAAATCCTTCAGATCGAGCAGCAACAAGCCTTCGCGATCGGCAACCTTGAACGCCGCATAAAGCGCGGCCTGTTGGCTGTCGCTCAGTTCCAGCAGCGCACCGAGCAATAGCGGCCCCATCTCGCTCAGGGTGGTGCGCAGCGGGTGCCCGCTGACGCCATGGATATCCCACAGGGTCAGCGGATAAGCCATGGGTTTGTGCTCGAGCCAGGGCATCGAGGCGATGCGTTCGGCCACCCCGCCTTGCGGTGCGCCAGCCGCGCCCAGCCCGCATAGATCGCCTTTGACGTCGGCGGCGAATACCGCCACGCCGGCATCACTGAAGGTTTCGATCAGGCGCTGCAAGGTCACGGTTTTGCCGGTGCCGGTGGCACCGGCGATCAACCCGTGCCGATTGGCCAGGCGCAACGGCTGGCCCAGCGCCTGACCTGAAGAATCGGCCCCCAACACGAAACACTCATTTCTCGTCATCTTGCCATCCCCACAGTTCAAGCTTTACTGCTGGTATGCCGACACAGGGGACAGCGCCCCTCGCGGATGCTGCCAATAAACGTGCATTGTGCTCAGGGATGGCGCTAGACCTAAGTGGACACAAGTAGCCATGACCAGCATGAAGTTCAGCCATAAAATTCTCCTTGCCGCCTCTCTGGTGGTAATCGCAGCCTTCTCGTTGTTTACCCTGTACAACGATTACCTGCAACGTAATGCGATTCGCGCCAACCTTGAAAGCTACTTGCATGAAATGGGCAACGTTACCGCCAACAATATCCAGAACTGGCTATCCGGGCGGATTCTGCTGGTGGAAAACGTCGCGCAAGCCATAGTTCGCGACGCCGAACCGGCTAAAGTCATCAGCCTGCTGGAGCAGAAGGCTCTGACCTCAACCTTCAGTTATAGCTATCTGGGCACTGAAAGCGGCGAGTTTTTCATGCGCCCGGACGATGAAATGCCCGCCGACTACGACCCGCGCACCCGCCCCTGGTACAAGGACGCCTTGAGCGCTGGCGGCACTACCCTTACTGAACCCTATGTCGATGCCGCGACCAAAGCGCTGATCATCACCATCGCCACCCCGGCGAAACCGGCGGGCGTGGTCGGTGGCGACCTGAGCTTGCAGGTGCTGGTCGACATCATCAATTCCCTCGACTTCAACGGTAACGGCTACGCCTTTCTGGTCAGCGCCGACGGCCAGATCCTGGTCCACCCCGACCGCGATCTGGTGATGAAGAACCTCAAGGACGTCTTCCCCGACAACACCCCACGCATCGGCAGCGACTTCACCGAAGCCGAGCTCAACGGTGAAACCCGTATCCTTACCTTTGCCCCGGTCAAGGGTCTGCCTTCGGTCAACTGGTATGTCGGTTTGAGCATCGACAAGACCAAAGCCTACGCCGCCCTCAGCAAATTCCGCACTTCGGCGATCATCGCCACCATCATCGCCGTGGTGTTGATCATGCTGCTGCTGAGCATGCTGATCAGCGTGCTGATGCAACCGCTGAACGTGATGGGCAAAGCCATGCAGGACATCGCCCAGGGCGAGGGTGACCTGACCAAGCGCCTGGAAATCCAGTCCAACGACGAATTCGGCGCCCTGGCCACCGCTTTCAACCAGTTCGTCGAGCGGATTCACGGCTCGATCCGCGAGGTGTCATCGGCCACCAGTCTGGTCAACGAGGTGGCGAAACTGGTGGTCAGCGCCTCCAACTCCTCGATGCTCAACTCCGACGAACAGGCCAGCCGCACCAACAGCGTGGCCGCGGCGATCAACCAGCTCGGTGCCGCCGCCCAGGAGATCGCGCGCAACGCCGCCGACGCCTCGACTCAGGCGTCGGACGCCCGCCAGCAAGCCGAGGATGGCCGCCAGGTGGTGGAAAAAACCATCAAGGCGATGAACGAACTGTCCGCCAAGATCAGCGCCTCGTGCAGCAACATCGAAACGCTCAATGGCAAGACGGTAAACATCGGGCAGATTCTCGAGGTGATCAAAAGCATCTCCCAGCAAACCAACCTGCTCGCGCTCAACGCCGCCATCGAAGCGGCGCGTGCTGGCGAAGCGGGGCGCGGTTTCGCCGTGGTCGCCGACGAGGTGCGCAACCTTGCCCACCGCACCCAGGAGTCCGCGCAGGAGATCGAGAAAATGATCGAGGAGCTGCAAGTCGGCTCGCGGGAATCGGTCACCACCATGACCGAGAGCCAGCGCTACAGCGAAGAAAGCGTGGAGATCGCCAACCAAGCCGGCGAGCGGTTGGGCAGCGTGACCCAGCGTATCGGCGAGATCGATGGCATGAACCAATCGGTGGCTACCGCCACAGAAGAACAGACTTCGGTGATCGAGTCGCTGAACGTCGACATCAACGAGATCAACACACTCAACCAGGAAGGCGTGGAAAACCTCAATTCCACTCTGCGCGCCTGTGGCGACCTGGAACAACAGGCCTCGCGCCTCAAGCAACTGGTCGATAGCTTCCGCATTTAAGCGGGGCGGCAACAAACAGGGGCGCCAATTAGCGCCCCTTTTTATATCCGGTTTAGGTCTGGTTTAGGTCTGGTCTTCGTCGCTCGCTGACGCTTGCTCGTCCTGCAGTTGTTTCCAGAGCGCGGCGGCATCGTCGAAGGTCGCACCGTCCTCCGGCGTCAGCGCCTGTGGGTCATAACGCTGGGTACAGCCCTCGCCGACTATCGGCGGAGCCTTCGAAGTGACTCGTTCAAGTGGATCGCTCATCCGGCCTTCCTCTCTAGCCACCAGACAACCTGCTAGCCGAGCACCTTGCGCCCCTCATCATGCTGAGCGAATTCCTTGACCGCGCGCAGCACATCGCTACGGCTGATCTGGCCGATCAAGCGACCGTCTTCGACCACCGGCAGACGCCGACGGCGACCACGCAGAAAGCGTTCGGACACTTCGATGATATCCGCCTCGGGCGAAATGACCTCCACTTCGGTGGTCATATAATCGCGAACATCGCCGCCCGCCGACTCGTAATAGGCGCCGGAAAGAATGCCGCGCAAACAGTCGCCTTCCGACAGCAAGCCGACCAGATGACCCTGGCCATCGACCACCGGCGCACCGGAAATACGATGCTCCAGGAGACGGTTGATCGCGGTAAATAAATTCATTTCGGGGCGAAATGTCACCAGATTGCGGGTCATGTAGTCGCGCACTTTAATTGACTTGAGCATTGTCGAACTCCTTTGTCATGCACTCGCAGGCTGTTGAAAAGCTACCTGCGTTGCCGATCCGTCGTTAAAAACAGGCTCGGACTGCTCATTTACAACAGGTAAACTCCGCGTCCTCGCCTGTTTTTGCCTTGTCTCGGCTGCCTCGCCTACGCTTTTCAACGGCCTGCCAAACCGGTTCACAACCCAGGGTTCAGTCGAACACCACTGTCTTGTTGTCGTGCACCAGCACTCTGTCTTCTAAGTGATAGCGTAAACCACGAGCCAGCACCATCTTTTCTACATCCTTACCCAGGCGCACCATTTCCTCGATGCTGTCGCGGTGGCTGACCCGTACCACGTCCTGCTCGATGATCGGTCCGGCATCCAGCTCTTCGGTGACATAGTGCGAGGTAGCGCCGATCAGCTTGACCCCACGCAGCGATGCCTGGTGATACGGCTTGGCCCCCACGAACGACGGCAGGAAGCTGTGGTGGATGTTGATGATTCGATGGGCGAATGCCCGACATAGTTGCGGTGGAAGTATCTGCATATAGCGCGCCAGCACTATGGCATCGGCTTGATGGAACTCGATCAGGCGCTCCACCTCGTCGAACGCGGCCTGTTTGTTCTGGGGATCAACGGGCACATGACAGAAGGGAATATCGTGCCATTCGACCATGCTGCGCAGATCGTCATGGTTGGAAATCACGCAGGGAATATCGCAATCCAATTCATCGCTATGCCAGCGGTGCAGCAAGTCCGCGAGGCAATGGGATTCGCGACTGGCCATCAATACCACACGTTTCTTTTCCGCCGAATCGGTCACCCGCCACTCCATGGAAAACTCACGGGCGATAGGCGCGAAGGCCTGGCGAAACTCCTGCAGATTGAAAGGCAGCGAATCGGCACGGATCTCGTGGCGCATAAAGAACCAACCGCTGTGGTTATCCGAGTGATGGCTCGCTTCGGTAATCCAACCGTTATAGGTGGCCAGAAAGTTACTGACCTTGGCCACGATACCGACGCGATCGGGGCAGGCGATGACCAGCCGAAAAGTGCGCATGGGAAACTCCAGTCGTTTTCGCAAAGTCCGCCATTCTAGCCAGCGCCCGGAAAAACTACAGCACTCTCGCGCGCGCACCGCGAAGGTGCCTTAAAACAACGCCACATGCGGCGTGCGCCAAGCGCCTGAAAGTAAACTGCTGCGCTTATAGACGGGTAATTGATCGACAACTGAAAAGCAGATTTATCCAACGCCCGCGCTGGCCGAATAATTCAGCGAACTAAAAACTTTGCCCGGATAACTGTGGCATTTTTTTACAAAGCTATTTACACATTAAAAGTGCCTGACTATTATTGCTACCACTTAGCATCATCCCACTACAGATTAAGGCCATCGATATGTCACTGATCAACGAATACCGCGCCACCGAAGAAGCCATCAAAGAACTGCAAGAGCGCCTGAAGAATCTTTCGCAAGACGACAAACTGAAGAAAGAACTGGAATTCGAAGGCAAACTGCGCACCTTGATGGGTGAATATCAGAAGTCCCTGCGTGACATCATCGCCATGCTCGACCCTGAAGCCAAGGCCAGCAAAGCCAAA